>JALWRB010000470.1 GCA_027077875.1 Candidatus Heimdallarchaeota archaeon | reverse complement strand
CAATGTGAGGATAATCGCTCCAGAGATCCCGATGTAGTCCTGTAGAAGAAGTATCTCGTACCAGTGGATGATGAACCAGATAGCATTTTGGGTCACAATAGCTACTGTCTTATCTCGATGCTCAGCGAGGAACTGCAGGATGAAACCCCTGGTCCAGAAGTCAGTGACAGCAACTAGGATGAAGATGGTGGGGAACACGACGAAGGGGTTCAACGGACGTCTCCACTGGTCAAAGAAGATTTCATACCTCGTGAAGACAAAACCAGCGAGGATATACAGCATCACGCCCGCTAGGAAATTCAGAGCGGTTCGAGGACTGGGAGGAATTACCCCCAGTTTCTTTAATGAGATACTGTGTCTTCTGTAGAACCAGAGAACTGGAAGCACATAACCGATGATCATCCGAGTTGCACGGATCACAAGGTAGGTATCAGACTGAAATTGGAAAAGTGATTGTATGTAGAAGCTGATTCCTGCAAAAACCATCTGGATAGTGATGAGAATCCAGAACTCACGTTCAATATCCACTTCTGTCACCTGACATGCCAGATGAATGAGAGATCCGGGTCAGGAGTGATACTCGTGAATCCACCAACTTTCAAGAACTTTTTCAAATCCTCCGACGAAGGGAGCTTCTTGACCCCCTCAATGAAGAGATACAGGGGCTCTATCCCCAAGGCCATGTTATCGATCATTGGGAGGTTCAGGATTAGCTTTCCCTTGGGAGAAAGCAATTGGTTAATCTTTCTCGCCCAGTGATCCATATCGGTGAAGAATTCGAAGAGGTTCGATAAGTATACCATATCAAACTCCTTGTTGATCACGTCGTTGACATTGTAGACATTTCTCGAGTAGTGTGAGGTCTTGGGTTCAAGATCGAGGAAGGCCAGAGCTCTATCTATTCCTAAATCCGAGATCTCCAGAATCCAGACCTGACTGGGTTCCTCAATATATGGCTCGACGCTTGAGATATATAATTCCGCACCTGGTCCTATGAGACATATTGAAGGGAACTTCTCTTCGATATTTTGGAGAACATCCTGCACAATTACTTGGAAAGAACGGAGATGGGGGACGACAAGTCCTGATTCCAACTTGTAAATCTGGTTTTCCAGATCCCATGATCCGTTTCCACCGTCGATGATTTCCTGTAGGAGAGAGATCCCGTATTTAAGGAATGCAGCTACCTGATTCTGGGATGAATAATTCAAATAGGAGTCGGTGTTCTGCTCCTTGAATTTCTCATATTTTTGTCCAAGACTTACGATTTCGCCATCTAATTTGACTATCTTCTCTTGGTTCAGAAATTTCAGGATGTAGTTTACGACCTTACCCGCCCTCTCATTCCATTGCAACTCGTAGTAGATCCTCTCTGGAGCGGTGGGTGATTTGATGAAATCAAAGAAATTGTACTTTTCTAAGAACTGGATATAGGCCAACGTCGAAAGACGTCTTGCTTCAGCAAATTGATTTATCACTTTGTCGTCCATCTGTAATCGGCCTCTCACTAATCCTTGTCGAGGAGGAATATTAACCTTCGCGACCTAGCCCAATCAAGTAGAAGAACTGTAGCGAGAACTGACTCCATCCAGCTAAGCGCAGTCTCGTCAATGGTCATCATGCCATTAAAACTGATGATGTCATCCCACCTTGATTTACTCAGGAAGTAAGGAGGTGGATCATTGAGTTCAGGGAGGTTGTAGTTCACTATGGGCTTGATCCTCATTGAACGAATCAGTAGATTTCCTAAGCTCCTTATTCGCTCCGGTGTCGTCCCTCGTATACCTGCTTCATCGATCAGGGTAAGAACAGCCAGTATCTCCCGCCGGTCGGCGCTCTTCCACTCATCGGATAGCGCCTCGACGAGTATGGAGAACCACTTGGATATAATACTTACATGACCTATGGAAGTTGATTTTAGGCAGATGAAGCCAAAGGTGTCGTTTCTTCCCTTTACGGCCATGAAGGGTATCCCGTTTATGAAGATGGTGGTTATCTCGTTCTTAATATCCTTGAGCTGACCCTCTATAGACGATAGCACATCCTTGGCATTGAATTTGACCTCATCTATCCAGAGTGGAAGATTGTTAAATTCACAGTACTTACTCTTGAGGTCGACGAGGAAGAATCCGTTGATGTTGGACAACCCCAGCGACTTCAAGGGTCTGTTCTCATTGTCGAATGTGAGTTTCAAGCTCTCGTCCTTTTTCTCGAAGGTCGTTTTAGCAGCCTCGATGTGATTCCTGATCGAGGTTTGGATCACGTTTGCAAGATCCTCTGAAGATCCTCCAGACTTCTGTATGATAATCTCGCCAAGTTTTTTTACCTCATCAAGGTACCTGTCGTCGTTGACTGAGATCAGGAGAACTGTCACAAGATCTTCCTCGGAGTCAGGAGTGATCCGTGACACAGCAATTTTCTCGGTCTTTGTCTTGTCGTCTACCGTGATCTCATTTAGATTGGTTCGAGCAACCCCCGCATAAACCTCAGAGAGTTGCCTAGAATTCTTCAATTGGGAAATGAAGGTCGATCCTTGCATGATCTCCGTAAGTGTGACTACTGGTCCCAAGAAGATATCGAATTCTATCATCGCGATGAAATAAACTCCGAAATCTCTGAGAACTGGAAGAGTGAAAGACGACAGTTCAATCGTCATGTACTTCTCATCATCCCAGTTTTCTGACATCCCAAATACTATAACGATGGCGAGAATTAAAAGAATTGTTGCGGAGTAATAAGTTAGATTAAATTATTCTCTGAATTTCGCTCAATCCAGATATTGTCTTAATTCTCAGCAGTGACCCAATCTTCAGATCAAAGTCCTTTGTGGATACTGCTACCCTCGGTCCAATCTGGTCGATATTCACCCTAATGTCCTGCCTCTTGTGCAATCCGTATATCCCCATCTTTACATTGTCCCCGTCGAAGATGATCTGCTCTAACCCATGAAAGCCACTGATCTCGTGCACAGCCTTCACTGCTAGGTACGTTATCACATTGTCAGAGTTGTACACCTTTGAGAGATCCATCGACCTAAGTCTCCTCTGGGAAAACTCTTCAAAGATTTCCTCAGCTATCTCATTGTCGAGGTCTCTGGCTAGAAAGTAGTTGAGGTGGGGGAAATAATAGATTGTATCCTTGGAATAGTGATCAGCAAGGAATTTCTGCTGGTTTGATCCGACTGGTCGGTCAAAGAGACTAATCTGAATTATCTTTGGTTTGTTGTAGATAACCATGACGGTGTACTCAGAGGGTTTGTGACCTTTTGCCTTAAGCTTCTTCACAATCTCTGATCTTGAAAGTTTCACCTTAGTGGTGTACAATGAGTACCAATTACCCAGTAACGCAGAGAGTTCGGCCAATTTCCACAATTTGGTAAAATCCGTTGATGAGACATCACTTCCTGCAGATGGAATTTTGCACCTCTCTAGATCTTCTGGAAGCGAGGAAAAGAGCGCCTTAAATTTTTTAACAGTGGCCTTCCTCAGTTCCATACATATCACCTAGGACGGCTTGAAGACACCATTCTCGATTGTACCTGAGGCCATACCTCTCTTGACAAAGAGTCCGATCATCTTCTCGACGTTCTCACTCTTGTACCCTATGGTCTTGGCGAAGTCAGCAATGACCACGTCTTCTCCGGAGGTAAGAACCTTTAGCAGTTTATCCTTCTTGGACTCCCCATCCATCTCTCCCTTGGTTTTTGCGAAAGCTCCAGTAATCGACTTTCCACATTTGGGGCACGTCCATGTTGCCATAATCGTAATTGTCACATTACCGTCTTTGTCAGGCATTGGGGATACCATATTCCACTGCTTGTTTGTCGGGACTTCTGTGGGCATGAAGGTGTGTCCACATCCCTTCTTCCCCTTACAAACAATGGGTTTTACCTTAGGTTTCCTCGCTTTCTTCGCAGCTTTCTTAGCCATAAGATAGCATCATTCTACTCATTGAAAACGTTTGTGAATAGTCTGCGGACAAAATAACGGGACAGTTAAGCATGATCACTTGTCGCTAGGTTTGGATCATTTCACATAGTGCCAATACCGGCGATGAGATCCTTAGAGCTTCCTCCACGAAGCGTGGAACGGTCCGACAATAATAAAGTAGTAGATGTAAGCTATGAGAACCCATGCAACGATTCCAATCCAAGGTGTGGGGATATAGGTCAGCAGCAGCATTAGTACAATTCCAAAGACAAAGTGAACCTGATCAAATTTGTTGTCAACTGACTTCATCGCAGTGTAGGTGTAGCTGGAGACCATAATGAATGATATAAGCAGAAAACTAAATGCCATGAATATCCAGTGTGCATCCACGACATAGAATGAGCCTACAAAGATAGCTGCAACTGGCGTCGGCATTCCGGAGAAAGATTTACCCGTACCACCAATCATGAACCTTGAAAGCCTAAAACTCGAGCCATAGACGTACAGGAGAGCAGTAGTCAAAGCGATTATAATGTGGACGTCTTTGAGCATGTCAATTATCATCATTGTGGGTGCGAGTCCAAAGGTCACCAGATCAGCGTAAGTGTCTACCTTTGATCCGAAATTACTCTTGTACTTTGATCTTCGGGCAAACCGTCCGTCAATCGCGTCCCACGAGGCCCCAAAGACCAACGCTCTGGTGAGCCAGTGAGCTTCGACGGTAATATTGAAGGTGAAGACCACAATGATCATTGCACCAAGCAAGAAGTTCATCATAGACGAGAAATTAGCAAGGACAATCCACCCATCTAACTTCTTACCCATGATCTCAAATTCTCTGTCTCCAACTGCTCTAATCATCATGAACAACCTCCATAATTTGCGTCAACCCTGCTTTCACCTTGTCGCCTTGAGAGACCGTTAACCTTAGAGGCTTAATAGTTTTCACTAGGACATTGGTCTGACTTCCAAATCGGATCATCCCAATTTGCTCACCTTGGACAACTTCTTGTCCTTCATCAATCCATACCTCGATGCGTCTTGCGAAAGCACCTGTGAGTTGTAGTATTTCGACCTCCATCCCCTTGGATTCCATTTTGATAAGGTTCCTCTCGTTCTTCTTCTCCGCCCCAGAGAAGTAGACTGACCTGTGTGCACCTGGACTCCGAACCGTAGAGGTCACAGTCCCGGATACGGGGGCACGGTTGATGTGGACATCGAATGGGGACATCCGGATGGCAACTTTGTAAGCATTCTCGCTGATTTCGGTATAGATCACAGTACCATCCGCAGCTGCGTAGACCACATTGTCATCCACTTGGATTTTGCGATGAGGATCCCTGAAAAACCACACAGTGTAGATGCCAAATCCAGTAGATAACACCGCAAACATTGTCCCAAAAGGATAGAAGAATATTAGGGGAAAGGGTAGAAAAAATATGAGGATGTACTTCATGGAACCTCTTGCTAGTCTCACAACCAACTAGTGACATATCCTCACAAATAGTTTCCCATTCACAACTCGGTATATCCTAATTATCAGGAGAAAGTGACGTAGGAAATATAGGTAATAAATTGGCATATGCTAGGAGATTAATTATATGGGTAGATAATATTTTGACATATTAGAAAATAGAGGGTAGAGTGGGTGTAGATCCAATTTCCGATACCACGAAGTAAAGTAAAATGAGGTCAAACATAAGGAATCAAAGGTAAACACTCTTAAAAGACGTGAAGGTTGAGAAATTGGGATATTCTCACACAGAAGGATTTCTGGAGAATACTCTAGAGGTATCAGTAATGACGGCAATTGGAATTGTTGGATATGGTGTCTACATTCCCAGATACAGAGTTACAGTCGAAGAGATTGCAAGGGTCTGGAACGATGATGGGAAGATCATATCCAAAGGGATCAATGTTACCGAGAAGGCAGTACCAGATATTGATGAGGACACTGCCACTATCAGCGTAAATGCCGCGAGGAACGCCATAGTCCATTCGGGGATTAACCCGTCTGAACTGGGAGCGATCTACGTCGGCAGCGAAAGCCATCCGTACGCGGTCAAACCAACCGCTGTCACAGTTGCAGAAGCCGTGGGAGCAACCCCTGATCTCACATCTGCTGACCTTGAGTTCGCATGTAAGGCAGGAACTGCGGGTATGCAGATGGTCGCAGGTCTGGTAAAGGCCGAGGAGATCAAGTACGGGCTAGCCATAGGAACCGACTGCGCACAGGGTCGTCCTGGTGATGCCTTGGAATACACAGCCGGTGCAGGAGGTTGTGCCATCATCATGGGAAGAGAGAATGTCATTGCCGAGTTAGAAGGGATGTACTCGTTCACAACTGATACCCCAGATTTCTGGAGAAGGGAGGGGGCAAGATACCCGTCACACGCTGGCCGATTCACGGGTTCTCCCTCGTACTTCAGGCACACGGAGTCCGCGGCTCTTGGGCTCATGGACAAACTTGGACTTGAGGTTGACGACTTCGACAGGGTGTCGTTCCACCAGCCAAATGGAAGGTTCCCCATGTCAGCGGCAAAGAGACTGGGAATACCTCTTGAGAAACTAGAAGATGCCTTGTGCGTCAAGCGAATAGGAAATACCTATTCAGCAGCGTCCATGATAGGTTTTGCAGCCCAGCTCGATCTGGCTAAACCGGGAGAGAGAGTCCTCCTCGTGTCATATGGATCGGGAGCAGGAAGCGATGCCTTCTCATTTATCGTCACTGATGAGATCCTCGAAAAGAGAAACAGGTCCAAGACAGTGGAGGACTACATTGACAAGAGAATACCTCTCGATTACGCCCTGTATGCAAAGCACCGGGGTAAGATCGTGATGGACTGAGGTGAAGAAATGGATAAAATCGCGATTATAGGTGTAGGAAGCACAGATTTCGGAGATCTGTATGACAAGGCCATTGACGAGATAGCAGTGGGCGCTCTTTTCGAGGCAATAAAATCTTCAGGAGTCGAGAAAGAAAAAATCAAATCACTGTTTATTGGGAACATGGGATCGGAGATCTTCGTCAAGCAAGAACATCTCGGCAACATGGTGACAACCCTGGCTGATCTTCCAGCACCAAGCTTCAAGATTGAGGCTGCTGGTGCTTCAGGAGCAGTGGCAATGAGGACAGCCTGTCATAGCATCCAGTCAGGTCACATGGACATTGTCGGAGTGATCGGGGTCGAGAAAATGACCGAGTTCACCAAGCAGAGTGAGACGCAGGGAGCCCTTGCAACGGGATTAGACGCCATGTGGGAATCCAACATGGGAGGCACACTTGCCTCTGGATTCGCCATGATGGCCAAAGCACATATGAGAGAGTACAACACCACCAGAGAGCAGATTGCTCAAGTGGCAGTGAAGAATCATCAGAATGCAAGGAAGAACCCGAAGTCACAGTTCAAGATAAATGTCAGGGTTGAGAGTATTCTCAACTCCAAGCTCATCGCTGACCCGCTCCGATTGTTTGACATGACGGCAGCCTGCGACGGTGGTTCAGCTTTGATCCTCGCGAGTGCAGAGGTCGCGGAGAGCTATGATAGCGATCCGGTCTACATCCACACCTCAAAATTTGGATATGCACCTATGCAAATGCATCGTAGGGAGAGTCTCACCACTCTTAACGGTACCAAGTTTGCTGCAGAGAGAGCGTATGAGAAGGTGGGTATAACAGCGAAGGATATCGATCTAGCTGAGGTTCATGACATATTCACAATTGCGGAGATTCTAGCAATTGAGTCGCTTGGACTGGTACCCGTCGGTGAGGGGGGCAAGGCCACCGAGGATGGTGTAACTGCACTTGATGGCTCTATACCCGTCAACACCAGCGGTGGGCTCAAGGGACGGGGCGCACCTCTCGGGGCTACAGGAGTATCCCAAGCAATTGAGATGTACGAGCAGTTCAACAACCTTGCTGGAGAACGTCAGTTGAAAGACATAGAGTGGGGTCTCACTCACTCGATGGGTGGAACTGGAGGAACGTCCGTTGTGACGATATACGGAAGGTGAATATTATGGGAGTAGCAGAATCGTGGAGAACAAACCAAAGTAGGTACCTCATGGAAGGTAGGAAGTGCACCAAGTGCAAAACACTCTATTTTCCTATCAGGCAGCATTGTGCAAAGTGCATGGACGATAGTATGGAGAGATACATATTTGATACGAAGGGGAAGATTGTGGAGTTCACCAGAATAGAAGAAGCGCCACAGGGCTTTGAGCTGATGGTTCCATACAACTACGGTATCGTTGAGCTGGATGAAGGTGTACGTATATCCTGCCAGATCATAGACAGCTACAGTAAGGATCTAGAGGTTGGCATGCCGGTCGAGATGACTTTCCGTTTACTCAGAAAATCAGAGGATCAGGGGATACTTCAGTACGGTTTCAAAGCATTACCAATCGAGTGAATCCACATCAATCCAATCACGATACACGTGACTATATATTCAAACTCAATGCTTACTGACGCTGGAAACCCCATTGCCAAAAGCGAGATGTTCCATTCTTACTATTGCGTCGTAGCTCACTCTGCAGTCACATTCAAGTGTTTTAAGGAGTTCATATTCTTGGGTTGATGAGAACTCTTTCAAGACTTCTCTAAAACGTTTGTCACACTTCCCACAGTTCCTAGGACCACGATCTTGTCCTGCAGCAACTGGATCCGAGATGACGATCAGATCCTCACCACCTAGTTCCTTAATCTTCCGGGTGACATCCAGTACTGACCAGAGCCATGGAGGCGTGTAGGCCCTTTCCTTGAAGAGTTTCTCCATAAGCGTCCCCTTTCCTATGTAGCATGGATTCACAGATATACTCCCGACTCCGAGGTCGATCATATCTCTGGCGGTGTTGATAGCATCAAATAGCGCCATTTGCTCAGAGACGAAAATAGGTTTGAGCAGGATATATCCCTTGACACCAAATCCGTATTCCTGTAGAAGTCCAACAGCACGGGTGAACTGCTTGAGACTGTGTCCTTTGTTGTTAGCCCTCTCATTGATCTCGTCATTCGTGCTCTCCTGACCAATCGCTACGATGACTTTGTCCGGATTGATATGATCCTTAGCATGTCCAAGCTGTTTCCTCGTTACGTACTCACATCTAGTCTCGATTACAATCTCCTTGACAAGCTGGTCAAACTTTTCAAGGATATCTGCTCTGGCGTCCAAGGGGAGCTCCCACGGGTCGAGAAAACTACCTGAGGTATAGAACTTCGCAGCTGCGAGGTCTGGAAACTCTTCCTTCTTTCTTCTAAAGATCTCGACGCAACGGTCAGCAAGAGCTGCCAATAGTTCATCAGACGGACTCCACGGATTGTCAGTGGGGAGTGTACAGAACGAGCAACCGCCATGTGAAGCTCTGGCATATTTACAGGCCCGTGTCGGAAGGACGAAGGCGATGGAACTACCGGTGCTTCCATCCTTGAATTTATGCCCGTCAATCCAGTTGATTATCTTGTCATGTTCTGTTCGGGTAGCATCCGAGATCACCCTGAGCTTGCCAATATATTCCGTATACGCTTTTGCATCTTCGTTATTTGCTCTCATACAACTACCTCCTCACCTTCTTCCTTATCCGAAGAATTGCCCCAGAGGTCATGTTCTCAAACGCCCTTGCAGAGACCGTCATTGTCCCGATCCCTATGAATTCTTCCTTCTCATTAAAGAGAAGAACCTCATCACCGGGAGAGATTCCTTCGCCTACCGAAAGAATACCTGGGCGGAACACCGTCGAGGACTTTCCTATGTCCCCCTCCACAATTACCCTCTTCTCTGTTTTGAAGTTGGAGCTCTGGATCGCATCCACCGAGAACTTTACTGTTCCATTTAGGACATCCCATGATAGCCAGTGCTTACCGTTCTTTGATGCCTGAATGGGTTTGGGCGAGTATCCCTTGAACTTCAGGTCAGAGAGGTCTACGGTGAATTCAGGACCAAATTGCCATCTTGTGACAGCCTCTATCTTTCTCAACCTCTCGACCATCTTGATGCTACGTGAGTTTTTGACCTCGAACTTCTTCAGGTTGTTGAAGAACTCTCCGGATGCGTCATAGGAAGCGGGATTCTTCCCGATCCAGTTCTCAACATCCCTGCCCTCTGTCCCCAACTCGAACATTGCCCTGTATCCGGGTGAGAGATGGGCTACAATATTGACTCCGGACGGAACTTTGTCCAATAGCCTGCGGAGAAATTCTCCAGTAATCCTACTCTCGGTCTCTGACCAGTCACCAGATACTGGGATGTCATAGTTAGAAGCTGGGAAGATGTTCTCTAATTCTCTGGGTACAACACCCAGTGGTGAGGTCAACGACCAGACAACAACGGATCCTCTACCCTTTCCGTATGCCTTCCTGATAATTTTATCAAACTGCCTGTGAGACCTTGACTCACTGTATGGTTTCTTCGCAGAACAGGGAACGAGAACTAGTAACTCTGCATCCTCTGGGAAGATATAGGTCTTCTCCATTCTGTCCATGTACGCCCTAACAACTGGATGATAGAGGGACTCCTCACCCACAAATCTCAGTTCCCTCTGCTTGTTCAGATTGATACTGGAGAGATCTATCCGAGTCTTATAGTAGTACCTGATATATGTGGCAACATCGGGGGAAGTGTGCGAAGCCCTATTCAGACGTGCATATAGATCATCTACCGAGTGTACACCCCTGACATCCCTCTGAAGCTCATTGAGATTCTCAGAGATGAGTAAATTTCTGTCCTTTCTGTCTCTTTGGATGAATCCATCTCGGAATGACTTGTGGTAAAATGCAGAGATGTAGGCACCGCTGTCATCCACGATGTCAACTCCGCTAGCAAACAGGAGATTGGTGTATCCTATCGGAACATCCCCGGGGAAGTAGAGAGCGATGTCCATAGGAATCAAGTTTCTGAGTTCCATCAGTTTCTCGGAGAACTCAACTGGTTTGGTACCTTGGATGGGAAGAGACTGTACCACAATTATGGACGGATTGAATTCCAGTACCTCTCTTAGATATTCAATCCCAAATTTCGGATCGTACACGGTTCCAAATACCTCAGGGAGATTATATGTCTCCAAACGGTCTAGAAATGTGTCCAGCTCGAATCTTGCAGACTTGTCAAACTCAGCGGGTGGCTTCAGCAGTGGGGTGACAATTGAATACTCAGGAATAGTTTCCAATTTCTCGTTTTTCGTGAGGTCAAGTGCTCCACCTTCCAGTAGGACTACTGAACGGAGTAACAGATTTTCAAACTCCA
>JALWRB010000469.1 GCA_027077875.1 Candidatus Heimdallarchaeota archaeon | reverse complement strand
TCTATGGCGGCTACTCCATGTCCCATGAGGCATTCAAACGACTTGAAGAGCTCTACGGAGAGCAGATAGACACGTGGGAGAGAGGGAGGAAGAGCTTTGTCCTTACCCATTCAGCAGATCTTGCAGAGGTCATCGGGATTCTCCTTGGGGACGGTCACGTCTCGCGGAATGGGATTGTCGTCACACTGAATATCTTGGAGAGAGACTACGGGAACTATGTTACGGATATACTTGAGCGGGTCTGGGGTCTTCGTGTGCGTAGGAGGGAGAGCGGAGTTCAACGCCTTATCGTCAACTCGAGGTCCCTGAGCAGGGCTCTTCTTGAGATGGGATTGCGGAGCAACAAGGTGAGAGAACAGGTGGAGGTTCCACGATGGATTCGGGATGATCCAGAGTTCAGTCGCAGATGTGTGAAAGGTCTTGTCGACACCGATGGCAGTGTCTACCTGAGAATGGGTAAATATCCCAGTATTTCGTTTAGCAACAGGAGCGCCCCCCTGCTTGATTTCTTCGAGAATTTCTGTACCAAGTTCAGGATTCGGACGTCGAGATCGACGGATGCTGTCCTCGTCCAAGCCAAGGCCGATGTTATGAAATTTGTTGATATCGTGAGCCCAGAGAAGTCCAATAACGATTAGGAAGAATTATTGGTAGGTTCGAGATTATCCTTAAGCCATGAGTGCACGGAATTCATGAAGAGTTTGTAGTCATCTTTGATTGTGAGCAATGCAGAGTATAATATCTCCAGATCTATCTTCCCGTATTGGTGCGCGAGGATATTTCTCAAGCCCACAATCCTCTTGTATGTGATCCTCTGTTCTGGTTCAAGTATTTCTAGATCTACAAGTTTCATAATACAGTCACTGTATGTCTCAGGTACTCTACCTTGATTACTTGATATGTGAAGACAGACATCTATTATTATCTGCGAGATAATTTCAAATATCCTTTCTCCTATAAGCTGAATCTCGATGCTCTCTTCAAAATCTCTGAAATTGTTGGGCATCTTATTGCCAAGGAAGTCCAGATACTTCTCGCCATCTATAAATTTCTGGAAGATCATCTCCATATCAATCACGGAGCCTCTCCTCCATGATCTTGTGAAGATATCGGTCCCTGTGTGGTTTGAAGTCGAAATATAGCTTCAGGGTGTGTTCAAGTAGATCCTGCCTATATCGAGTGCCGTCCTCATAGAGAATAATTCCGTCCTTGAATATGTTGAATCTAACAACCAAGGGAAGGGTTTCAATTACCTTAACCTCAACACCACGGAGTTCAGAGCCAAAGATGAGCCCTAAATCTGTAAGGACCTCAAGTTTCTCCCGCCCATTGAATTTCTCAAATTCAGGGATGGAGACAAACACATCTATATCACTCCACCAGTTCTGCTCATCACGAGCAACTGATCCCGCGACAATTATGAATCTAAGGTCATACCGTTTGAGTGCAACTGGAACCTGTCGACTTAGGGCATCCAATATCTCTCCCTTGGATTTCACATATAGTACTTTGTACACCGAGCTAATAAAGATGAGGTCTACCGTATGTGAGCGAAACCATAGGTCATACACCCCGACACTTATTTTTAGAGAGAATGTCTTCGAAATATTGAAGATCATAGCATTTCTCGGGAGCTCAGGTTCGGGTAAGACCACAACGATTGAGGAACTCATTCGCGGACTCGATTACAGGGTAGGGACAGTTAAGTTCATGCACCACGAAAGGCTGCATATGGAGCCGGACGGTAAGGACACCCGTCGTCATATAAATGCAGGATCCAAGTTCACCATAGGGGCGGCAAGGAAGGAGACGGTCATCACCACTCCAACGGATACTAGGACTGAATTCTCCGAGGTACTTCAGATGGTGAAGGTACTTCCTGAGGTCGATCTCCTCATAGCAGAGAGCCTCTTCGACGTACCGGAGAAGGCAGGGATTGTTGTATCAGCCAACGACGAGGATGACCTCAAGCACAGCTTGTCCCGGATTAAGTCACCGTACGAGAATGACAGAATACTCGCTATTGTCGGGAGGATCAGTGAGCAAATGAGCGAATGGCAGGGGATTCCCTGCGTGTCTGATCTCGTTGACATAGTTTCCCGTTTCATGAAGAGTTAAAGGTGAGACTGGAGTCAGTCCTTCACACCCATTAGCTTGAGGAACTCATTGATTGTGTTACCTGTTGGTAGAATTGTCAGGTCGAAGTAGACCTTGTTTTCAAGGGTGAAGATGTTGAGGTTAATCCCCATCTCAAACACCTCCCCATCGTATAATTCACCCATTATCTCTGAGATCTTACCGACACTCAATCTCGGAGCATGTATCTCGTGTTCTACTCCCAGCAATTTGTTCAGGGCCACGATATACTGTATGATGAGGATACTCCCCATCTCCTTGAGCAGCGACTTCTGAATCAGAGAGTAGTCATTGATCGACTCCACCTCCTTTAGATTGGGGAAGATGATGCTTAGGAGCTTGTGACTGTCGGGTTTGGTGATGATACAAATCATGTAGAACGGGTGAGGTTTGCAGACCTCCACACTTATGAATGCCACTTCATCCTCGTTGTACAGATCCTTGTTGAAGATGATTTTATTCTTCAGGTCATTTTCAGGAATCTCGTGGATGTACGGTAGACTCATGCTAACCTCGCGGTTAAGGAATTTGCTGAGTGCCCGTAAAGATGCACCTGCACCGATATTTCCCAGCTCTGCCAAGGAGTCAACATGTAGTCTATTCATTCCTGACTTCATTCCCTTGAACTTGTCGTAGTCGTCTATATTCTCGTTGTACTTGTCAAAATCCTCACTCATTTTCTCACCTCATACCAAAGCACTGGGCTTGAGTATCAA
>JALWRB010000468.1 GCA_027077875.1 Candidatus Heimdallarchaeota archaeon | reverse complement strand
TCGCGACCAGACCGAGGTCATACTTGACCTCCCAGTAGGACAGGATGAGATTGCCATCTATCGAGGAGTCAGGGTAATTTGTCTGCTCGAATGACCCGATAGTGATGTTGAATTCTGCGTCGGTGCTAATGTTGCTCATCGAGACCACAATTGAGTCCACACCCTCAAAGGAGTAGTTGTAGGACGACGAGTAGTCAGGTGAGAACCATGTCACATTCCCCGTATTAGCAGAGATGATGTCGTAGGTTACTGTCACCGGTGGGAGTTCGATCGCTGTGGTCGCGGGTGATGCGGAGAGCATCAGCATCGAGATTAGTGCTATCGTGAATACGTGGTATTTCATGATAATGCAGTTGCTCGGGAGGTGAATATAAGTGAGGGGATAGGTTCAAGTTTATAGGTGAATTCGCCTATAAAATTTGAATAATGGATGTATGTCCCTCAGAACATTATTTGGTTACAACAATATGATTAATTCAGTTCTTCTTCATACGGATAAGCCCACATGACTTGCACTGGTACTTGGTCTGCTTGTGAAAGCCTCCTTTGCGTTTAATGTCCTTCATAGGGACTTTCTTTCCAGTCATCTTCATGCACCGGGGGCAGATCATATTTCAATTTTGGCACAATTGGTTTAATCTTTGTGAATAGTTCGCAGACGAGCAGGGATTTAATAATATCATCCACAAAAGGTGAATATGGACTACATTCTACTTGCTCGCTACATACTGTACTGGTTTGGTTTTGGAGCTTTCCATACAGTTATGACCTTTGATGTGGTGAAGCAGATGAGCAGATTATCACCCCGTCTCTATAGGATCATCTACAATATCCTTCAGAGTGTCGCTCTTTTTCTTGTTCTGGTGAATGTCCCCTCGATCACACAGCTCTTGCTTCAAGGTCTGTCACTGAATGGATTCCGCCTGTTCGGCTTTCTCCTTCTCTTCGCCATGGGTGGATTAATTGCAGCATTCGGGTTGTGGAAGTGGGATCTACTTGGTTTCCTTGGACTAAAGGAGGAGAATTCTCCACTGATGACAGACGGTATCTACACATTCAGTCGTCATCCCGTTTACACCGGATCGATACTCGTCTTCCTCTCCACACTTTTCGTTGTTGTGAATGAGGCTTCGCTCTCTTGGGTACTTGGCGCAGGGGGTTACTTTATCATAGGCTCTATTTTTGAGGAGATGAAGTTGAAAAGGTCGTTTGAGAACTATGATTCGTATAAAGAGAGAGTAGCGTGGATCTTTCCTTGGAAGTTCTCTCACTATAGACTGTTCTTCAAGAATATTAGCAATCTTATTTAGGCATCTTAGGAACTCTGTAGTAAGATCTGTTGTGCAAAGTCCCTGTAACTGTAATGAGAAAACCTAATTGGACAGGATTGACTATCTCGATTGTGGAGAGCTTACTCCTCTGTGATGACGACTAGTAGCTGGTCAGGATTAACCTGTTCGTTGACCCCGCACTCGATGGATGTGATGGTCCCGGACACGGGGCTGACAATCTCGTTCTCCATTTTCATTGCTGAGAGTACGAGTAGGACATCACCCTCCGAGACCTTCTGGTTAATCTCTACAGCAATCGAGGTGATGACTCCTGCCATTGGTGACTTGATCTCCCCAGAGACCGCCGCTGCCCCGCCAACGAGTTCTTGCATTGGGTCATGGACCTCCACCTCGAAGGCATAGCCCTCGATATGTACCATATACTTACCATCAGAGACACGGACGATGTCCTCGATTTCCACTAATGAGTCCTCCGTCTTGAGGAAAATGTTACCGTTGGTCTGCTCAAAGCTCATCTTCTCCCCCTCTACTTCGAGGAATGAGTTGTTCACGAGGACTTCCACTGTCTCTTCTTCAGAAACTGCTCTGTACTTCTTCATTACATCACCTTCGGGAAGAGTGATCTCTTCCATTGACTTCCTGTACTCCTCTGCAGAACCTGCTCCTCTGTTTTGGAATAGTGAAATTCACGAGAGGCGGCAGCGATAGCTATCCGTCGGAGCTTCTGGGGAATGCTGAACTTCTCCTCATTTGACTGGAGGTATCTTGTATTATAGTTGAGCTCTCTGAAATCTTCAAGTTTAAGTATCTGACGAACATATGGAATAGTTGTCTGTATACCGCTGATCTGGTAGGTCCCTAGTGCCCGGTCGAGTCGACTGATTGCGTGTTCCCTGCTCACTCCGAATGCTATAACCTTGGAGATCATCGAATCGTAGAACGGGGGTATCTCGCTCCTCTCCCTGATGTGGGTGTCAACTCTGATACCAGGTCCCACAGGGTGGTAGATGCGGGTGATCTTACCTGTACTGGGAGCGAATCCTCGGAATGGGTTCTCTGCATAGACCCTGGCCTCCATCGCGTGTCCCCGGTATCCGATATCCTTCTGCTGAAGTCCCAAATCCTCACCAGCAGCAATCTGAACCTGTCTCCAGACGAGGTCCTCACCGGTGATCATCTCGGTGACGGGATGCTCTACCTGAATTCTAGTATTGACCTCGAGGAAGTAGTGGTTGCCCTCCGAGTCCAGCATGAACTCCACGGTTCCTGCATTGAGGTATTTTAGGTAAGAGGTCAAACCGACCGCAGTCTCGTGAATCTCTTCAGCTTTCTTCCGGGAGATCGATGGAGCAGGTCCTTCCTCGATGAGTTTCTGATTTTTCCGCTGTATGCTGCAGTCTCTCTCGAAAAAGTGGAAGACGTTACCGTCACCAAGTCCGAGAACCTGTACCTCAATGTGCTTACCACTCTGCAAGTACTTCTCGATGTAAATTCTGCCATCACCAAATGCCATCTTGGCCTCGTTGATGGCATTGGTCGCGAGGTTGTCGAACTCCTCCTCTGT
>JALWRB010000467.1 GCA_027077875.1 Candidatus Heimdallarchaeota archaeon | reverse complement strand
ATCCCGCTTCGAACCCGTTACCTCCACAGAATCTTATTAGTCCTCTAATCCTCAGAGCGTCAATAATATCATCGAAAATTGACTTAAAGTAAGGGTTATCGGAAATAACTTGAAACGGATTTATGTTTATGGTATCGGATTTCGTAAACCTCTGTACCAAATCTGGGCTATTCCTAGATATCTCTGTGGCCACCTCAGTCCTTAGAGATGGTGTATACCATCCCTGCCTCGAGCTACTATTCAACCCTGCATTCTTGTCAATCACCTCCCAGACGATCTCCTCTACATCACTACGTATCTTCAATAGGTTGTCCATATAATTGATAGGGGAATATCGGACTTATCTGTGTTTCGAGGGTACACCGTTTCTGTCCTCTCTTATCAATACCTCTCCCTTTCATATATTGCAGGAAAGACTAATACAACCCTCAATATGTAGACTAGGAGACTCCCTCTGCTAATGTCAAAGATACTGTTACTGAACAAGAAACCTCTTCCTCCTGCGGATAACATCTTTACCGTTTTCATCAATAATGTCATTAGAAGCCTCTAATCTTCTCCATGCAGTCCCCTCTGGATATTTTGACCTTCTGTCCTTTTTCATCTCTCTCTTAAGACTCAGGATCTCTGTCGGAGGTTTAATAACTATTATTGGTATTCTCTTACCGTCAACTGTTTGTATGCTGATCTTGTACTGAGGATCACCAGATACATACTGATTGATAATATTGTTGCACCGATCAGAATCGAAATTATCATCCCCGATTATTGTGCCACTGTCATCAATACCAAAAACGAAGAGTCGAAATAGGTAATCGGTTACGTTGGACATAGCAATGAATGTCTTAACAAACGTGAATTTGTGCTTGGTATTGCCTAGATCCAGCATAACCTTAAACTCGTAGAAATTGGATTCGGGGTCTGCTATTATTCTTCTAAACTCGTCCACAGGAAATTCCGCAGATCGCCCTTGGTGGAGATAACTGCACCACATCTGGATATCAGTAGCTTGGATTTCTCTTGTATTCGACAGACCATCCTTGATCTTTCTCTCGGTTATCTCTGCAATCCCATCAATGACCTTAAGATCCGAATTAAGTATCTTCTCGAATGAAGTTCCAAATCGGCTATAAACCCCAATTATTGTCTTCCTCCCAATGCCTCGGATACGGGCAAGCGGAAGAAACTCTGGGATGATTCCTTTCTTTAGACGTAGAATAAAATTCTCTAGAGAATTCCTAACTCCTGGGATATTGACCTCACTTGGAAAATTTCTCAACATACGTTCAAGTGGTCTGATGATTGTATTGACACTCTTCTCCCAATCACCGTAATCGACACCATAGTTATTGAGCATGTCATCCATGCGACTCATTGAATTGATGTAGTAGTGTAACAACGCTGGAAGTATCCAGACCTTGGAGTTATATTTGATAGCACTATTCTCTTTGAGGTATTTTGATAATCGCCTCACCCACATGCTCCCATTTACTCGTATTGATATGTTGAGAGCAGAAGTAACTCTGTAGAGTATCTCTATAGTTGGATCGAAGAGTGAGAGGTGGTTGTTGAGAACAAATATAATCAAATTGGATGCGAGGGTAGGGTCAATGTATAGAGAGCCAATCCACCTACCTACATAGGTAGGTGTGATCATGTCGTCCTCAATATTAATTGCAAAGTTGGAGTGTAAGTCCTTAATAGTTTGATTGATTCTCCTCCTTATGGATTTAAGATATAATTTCAACCCATTGTTGCTAAGAGAAGAGTTCTGTTTATTATACATGATGAAAGTTTTCTTGAAGATATCGGCTATTTCCGATCTGTAGAGCGTGTGATCCTCGGAGAGACTGAGCAACAGATTGAGAATATAACTGTCCCAATTTCCTTGTGAATAAAGAACACTACTCACTGGAGGCAATTGTTCATCCTTGAAATCCGGTTCGTCCTCTTTTCTCAAAATATATGCGTATCCGCGATCAGAGTACCTATAGCGCCCTGCTCGACCGACTGCCTGTTTGTATTGCCAGTATTTCATGGTGCTGGTTCCAATCCTCAATGAGTAGAGGATAACCACATCTGCTGGAAGGTTTACTCCCATTGACAAGGAAGTAGTTGCAACAAGGATACGAAGTCTACCGTTTTTGAACTCATCGATGACAAGACTCTTCTCTTCACTCCGAAGCCCAGCATGGTGAAAGCCAATTCCGTGCTCCAATGCCAATGAGAGGAGCACAGTCTTAGGGAGGCTTGAATCAAGTATGGGATATTTCTCAACGATATTGGAAGTACAACTCGGAAAGTGATCAATCAGAACTCTCACACGGGTCTCTACATATCTCCGCTGGGAATCGAAGATAATGATCTGATGATCAGGATGCTGATCAATAATCTCAAGGAGTTTATTTATTTTATCCTTAATATCGATCGTAATAAATTCTTCCTGCAACTCCACTGCTCTCCCTTCGTGATGGATGAGGTCAGCATCCAGCCACTCACATAACTTATCAGTATTACTTATGGTAGCTGATAGAGCAACTATACTCGCTGTAGAGAGATACTTCAAGTAAGCTATAAACATCTCAAACATAGCACCTCTAGACCCATCCGAGAGAAGATGGATTTCGTCGAGTATCACAAGTTTGAGACGCTCGATGAGCTCAATTTTCTTGAACATACTCCAGACCATTTCAGGAGTTGTGAGAAAGAGGCATCGACCAGGTCGGATATTGTGCACTTGATCGGTGATCTGCACTCCGATCGATTTGAAGTAATCGAGATCATCCTTCTTCTCCTTGATAAGCTCCAGTAGGGGCGCTACATAAAGCACAATGACATCGCTGTTCTCGTGGAATTCATGCGACATCATGAACTCCGCAACTAGTGTCTTCCCTGACGTTGTGTCGGCGCTCACGAGTAGATTGTTTTTCTCTCTGCTCCATTTCATGAACTCCTCTTGGATACCGAACAGCTCACTGATGTTATTATTTTCAAGTACAAATAAATGCTCCCTACTAAATTTTCCCTTGTCCATTATTTTTCACCGTATGTTAAATTTACCGTACTATAATTTAAGCTTAGATATCTGTCACTTAAAGCAGAATTATTCCAACATAGGTGGAAAATGTTATTCCTTTCTACAAAAAATAGCGAAGAGTATCTTAAAATTAAATGAGTGCTTGACCTTCGTCTCTTCAGAGGTGGAAGTCTGCTCGTTATCAACTGGAACCTTATCATTGAAGAGTAAAGAGTAATAACTCTCAAAGTTGGAGAAGAGCTGATCGGGATACTTACTAAGTTCATCGAAGAGCCCCTTCTCTTCATTTGTGAGGGAGAGGGGATCTTCCAAGAGATCGAGTATCTGCTTGAACCTATTAAGATCGCCTACTACACTCTTTACACGGTCTTGATCATCCCTATAGATATCTATGAGTACCATCTTCAACTCGGAATAGACGTTCTTCTGTATAGCAAGTTTGACAGACTCCCTCGACTTTCTCCGATCCTCTTCGATGATATGCTGGAAATGGGAGGAGATACTCTTCTCGAAATTGGAGATATGTTCGGTAAACCGGGGAACAGGAGTACGGAAGCTCCAAGTTTTTCCTTCTTTTACTATAGCCTCTATCATTGAAATACCACTGTGTAACTCGTTCTCTTCCACATCATAAAAACCACTCAAAAGTTCAGTAGAAACAATGTGTGAGTTCACATCCCGGAAGGTAACCTCACCCACAAACCCAATGCCCTCACGAGAGTATGGTATCATGGAGTACAGGGGATAGGTGAAACTGTCACAGTCTATACCCATCGTCTCTATGTACTGGCGAATGCGATCAAGTGACTCCTCATCCTCATTGATCTTTGTATTCAGAGAATTGTCGAACTCATTCATTATCTCCACCTCATCCATGATATCTGTAATTGACTGTTTGTTAGAGACAAGGGAATCTAGCTCCTTCAATTTGTTGTTCAACAATTGCAAGAGCGGTTTAAGTGGAAGTACCTGTGAGTCGAAGTTTGTCAGGTTATAGATACCCTTCATCTTGTTCTCCAAAGTTTGGATGATACTGAGTTGCGCCTCTAGAGAATCATTTGAAAGGATATATTCATAGATTGTGATATCACTCCCTGAAACTCTGGGTCGGTCTATTCTACCTATCCTCTGTTCTAGAACCATGGGATTCCACGGTAGATCCAAGTTGATCATTACACTTGCGTCTTGAAGGTTCTGACCAACGGAGAGTGTATCTGTAGCCACCAGAATATCTATCGATTTACCATCGTCTAACAGAGTCCTACACATCTTAAGGAGAACCTTCTCGTTGCTGTCCTTGCTGTGAGATATTCGCTTATCTATCTCTTTCCCATCTGGAGCAAACATGCCCAAGATGAAATTCCTCTTCTTGACATCAGTATTCCAGTAGCAGCATTGAGAATATTTCCTGTCGATATCGTCTTCAAGTCGTGAAATGTTTCCAACCACCAAGCCGGATATCTCTCCATATTTATCCAATATACAGTCATAGACGTATCTACAGGTTCGGGCGAATTGTGAGAAAATGATGATCTTCTGACCACTATGCTCCTCGATATGTGAAAGTAACTGCCTAATCTGGGGATCGTCCACGAGGAGCCTATCCAAGATATCGACGATTGATCCGATCCCCTCTTGATCGGCCGTAAGATCGGACTCAAGATCCCTGATCGATTCGAACAATTCGTCATCACTGAGATTGCGCAATATCTCTTTGAATGAATTTATCAGATCACGACGTTTTGTTTCACTTACCGAGAGGATTGTATTATCATACGAGAGATTGAGGTCCTCCTGATCAAGAACAAGAGATTCTATGAAGGATATTATTTCCTCCCTACTCTTCAGGGAAGAAATCTCTGTTGTTTTACTTGCAATCTTCTCTGAGGTCTTAACTAGGAACTGCCTAAATGTATATAGCGAGGAATCGAGGTGTTTGAGCATCAAGATACGCATGAGTGCAGTTGAGGTGTTGGAGGAGTCCCTGATTTTGTCTCGCTCTCTTCGCTCCGCGGCGTTCTCTATGTTATCGGCAGTGAGGTCTTTTCGAAGACCGAAGTACTTTAGGCTGTCGTAGAGTCCGAGGTTGAGAGATTCAACTCTCTGAACGATGTCTGCAATAAGCGTATTCTCCTTAGAACTGAGTTGAATACTCTGGAGGTAGATGTTCCTGTTGGGATACCTATGAGTTGTTCCCGGATTACTCCTACGGATGAAGGACTTAGTCCTCTGGATAAATCCCTTTCGCCAGACATCCTCAATAGCTGATCTATCATTCGCGAATGTAGACCTTACCCGTGGATTATTACCTTTGAAATAATACCCAAGTTTTTCATTTCCAAAGAGTGCAAGGAGGTTATAGATATCCACTGCAGTATTCTGCATCGGAGTGGCAGTAATCAGGATAGCTCGACATCCATCCCGGGAGAGTAAACGCAGGTTCTGATAGGTCTTATTGCGGTGATTGAGCAACTTCTGGTGAGCCTCGTCGATGATGACAAGATCAGCCCCGCGGACAAGTGTACGTGGATGTTCACCCTCATTGACCTTCAACCTCTCAAGGCGATCTCTCGATTCCACGATAATGTCATCCTTTGCAAAGTCAAAGAGCACCAATTCCTCCTCCCATTGTGAGTGAAGTTTACGAGGGGCAAGAATAGCCACCTTCTTAACCATCTGTTTCAGCAGCATATACTTAGCTACTGCCAGCGCGGTACGTGTTTTTCCCAACCCTACACTGTCTGCGAGTACAAACGTATTGTAAGTATCGAGACCTCGGATGATACGTTGGATACCACTCTCTTGATGAGGAAAGAGACTCAACTGGGTCAGCAACCTGATGGAAGTCAAATCTACGATGTCAGAAGTATACAGACAAGCGACTGCAGAGTATGAATTCGAAGTAGCACTCATCACAGGAACATCACTCTCAACGTGATAGTTATTGTTTCGCAGGTAATTTGTCAAGAGCAACTCAAGGTTCTCAATTCCCATAACTGGAAGCTCAACGGTCTCCTTCTCACTCTTTTCCAATATCTGCCTTAAAACATCATGATCTTTCATTGAATCACGGATGAGATTGATTGATCTTACAGCATCGAGAACGACGATCGACGGATGTCTCTCCTCCCATATCTTCTGGTGGTACTCCACATCGTCAGCGGCATACGAATCGAATATGTTCTCCCATGAGAGGAAGATCATCACATTCTCGTCGTTACTTCTCACTGCGTAGCTTGTGGAATTGTCACTCCCTTTCACGACAACTACATCACCGTGTCCGTCCTCGAAAATTGCTACTTTCTGGTGGAATCTTCCCTCTGAATTCTTCATCAGTGCGAGCTTGATCTCCACGCCACCGATAGCGATCAACTCCGCAAGGGAGACAAGGGACCCCATCGTACCATTATCAGCACCATGAATCCATTCCGACAGCGATTTGCGGAGATCATCAATCACCTTAGTAGGGATTTCTTTGCTTCTCTGAATCTCGTCTACAATGGAGGAGTCCGTGAACTCACCGACAATGATCTCTGCCCGTCCACCCTTAGCGGCTATCTTCACCATCTCCTTGAGCTGAAGCTTTATCCTGCTAAGTGTAAGATAACCCGTTCTACGTCTATAGAACAAACTCTCCCGAAGTAATGGTCGGTAGATGTCTTCAAATATTTTTTCCTCGATACTGTTGAAGGATCGCTTTTTCCCTATGCTCACCTCAATCTTCTTCAAGCAATCCAATATTACTCCTCCTTGTACTCAATATCGGTGTCGTCCTCCAAGTAACTATTGTCAAGGTCAAATCTCTTGATAAGGTTGTGGAAGTGATCGAGAGCTTCACGCTTGTACTCAACAGGTACCTTAGGATGGGCTGCAAGTGTCACCTTGAAATCACCTAGATTCAGACCATAGGCTATTGCTGCAAGTGCATCAAACTCAGAGAGTTGCGACTTATACCTTAACTCACCGACTGCTTCTGCCCTATTACCTCTTTCCAGAACCTTCTCGTCTGCCCATAATTTAGCAGTCTCCTCGAATTCGATCACCTTTTCCGTAATATATTGATGAACTGGATCATCGGAACTAAAGAGAGGAACTGGCATTTGATCAATGATATATTGTAACATATGTTGTCCGTAGCAGATTTGTCTTATCCTAAATTCGAAAGGTATAGAGTTCATTATAGCAGTTATATAATAGTAGCTATTTTCGGGCAGATCCGTAATACAAAGTACTGAATTTGTTATTGGTATTCGATCTTCTCTCTTGAAGTATGCAACGCGCATTCTTCTTCGATCATCATTGAGAGAGATATCCTTCCAACCAATATAATCTGATTCTAAAAGAGGAAAACGATCCAGTCGATCCTCTTTCAACCATCTACTAGGAGAAATAGTACTGTATCCAAATCTCACCATGTGTTGCCCTTCTACAATTGGATATTTAGTAGGAACTTCAGAGAATGTTCCCCTCTTCTTCTCATTGGTAACATGTAATCCACTATATGTTTTTCCACTCCAAATTTGTCCAGATAACAAGGGATGAGTGTACAATTTGTCCAAGACAATAAGTTCTCGATTATTATTGATTGCAGGTATTATAAGATAATTAGGGGAGTAGTCTACAATTTGCTTCCATTGGAGGAGTGGAACGTTGTACTTATTGGATATGGTAGCTATTGACCTTCCTTCATTTATCTCTTTTAATATGGCAGAATCATTAAAGTTGAGCTCATCCACTGTCATTAACTTAGTACGATAGATTATAGTATCTGTTCTCATTTCTTTTCTTGCTATAGCGACAAGAATGGATATCCCCGTGTGTATGTGGGGAAAGAATGTCTTAGAACTTGTTATTGAGGACGATGCAATTAACTCAAAGAATGCTATAACCTTAGAGTATTTCACCATCATCTTCCGAAGTTCAGTACCTCCCGCATCACCAAGAACACTTCCCTGAACGACGAAAGAGTACAGACCATCATTAGTGGAAAGATCAAAGAATACTTCCATAAATAATTTGTAGAGGTTGAGGTCACCTTTTCCTCTCCTGACAAACCTCTTCTTGAGATACAACGATGTTGTTTTATAGATTCCTTGATTATAATCATAATCCTCTTGTAATTCAGGATGTTCATCGAGGAACTTCTTTATCATGTCCTTGGTATTATTCGATGATAGACCTACATCTTGATTATATTTGCCAAACCACTCATGATCATAAAATTTCCACTTCTCCCAAGGCGGATTACCTATGACGAGATTGAAACCAGTTTTGTCTTTTACCGATCCATCAGAATTGAAGAAAATTTCTGGAAATTCGAGTTGCCATACAAAAGGAAGCAGTCTTCTGTCCTCTAGTTGAGCCTCAGTAAAAACGGAGATTCCCTCGGTTCTCTTATCAATTATGAGATTTTCCTTTATCAGTTCCCCTCTGATTGGATCGAGTAAGGTGTTCGCCTGTCTGATCAGTGCTTGGATTTCACTATACTCATTGGTAGTTTTAATTTCATTTCTCAACTTCATCACCTCCTCAATCTCTGATTTGTACCTTTCACTTATGGTTCGAGCTGCATCATCGGATAGATCGAGTGGAAATACAAGTGAATTGCCCTGCTTCAAATTGAGGTTGATGAAGGTTGGAAAGTGTTGTCCGTGTTGGAGGTGTTTCAAAGAAGATAGTGTAAGGACCTGACTTGATATGTAAACTGCTCGTATGTCCAAGTCTACACCAAAAAGCATGTTTTTGAGTATATACTCCTCCCATTTAGCAATCTTATCGAAGTCATAATCTTCAGAAAGTAAGAATTTTACATCTAACTTTGACAGAATTTTCTCGATCTTATCCGGATAGTCTTTGTGCGCTGAATTCAAAATATTGGCTATCCTCATGAAAAGATTAGACATGTAGTGGAATGCAGACCTCAGAAATACCCCTGCACCCATCGCGGGATCACATATCTTAATCCCAATAAATCTCTTTAGGATATCCTCAATCGAGTCGAATATCTTCTTTCTATTCTTTCCAGCTTGCAGTGATCGTAACTTCTCAGTCAAGGGATTGAAGACCTCAGAGTTCAAATAGCTCTCAAGGCTTAATTTTACCATCTTGTCACAGAGTTCAGATGGAGTGAAAAATGCACCTGCTTGCTTTTGAGCAAGTTTTGAATTATCAATCTCTACCTTATATTCCCAATCTTCAGATGGGAGACTATCATCCACCACTTTGATCGAGATGACCTTATGTAAAGACCGTTCATAGAAGTCCTGAATGACATCGATATTGAGGTCCTCGTACCTGAAGTTATAGCGATCAGAGTCTACTGCCTCTTGTATCCACGCGGAGATATTTTCATCAAGGAGACCTTGGATCTCTCCAATTGTAGCGGAGACTATTGAATTGTAAAAGTCACCTCCCATGTACTTTTTCAGTAGTTCATCCTTTTCTCGGAGGACATTCTTGTAATCAGACTGTATGTCAAATGATTCTTCAGTAAAAAACTCTTCAATTGTAGGTGCTCTTTTCTTAGACCTAACTTTCGTGCTCAATTCGTTGATCTTCATCTCCAGCTCCTCATCCAGTCCGTCGAAGTTGACAAGGATGAATCTCTCGAGCAATGCCCTGAGGATTGTGGTATCTGCAATTGCCATCACCATATCCTGGAAGATTCTCTTCCTGATAAGAACGGAGTAAGACTGTTCATTGAATTTTAATTTATCCTTGATGAGACCAATAACCTCCTTGTTTTTAATGATCTTCTCGACCAGAAGAAGCTTGAGCTGATCCATGAGAGATATGAATTCCCTGTCGAGCTCAGAGTGCTGGAAGAGAAAATCCACCTTAAGGTGCTTACCAAGGATGATGTCGTCCTCGTATCTCAGATTCTCCCTATGGAGCCTCTCCAATTTATCTGCAACCACCGAGGTGATCCGTAGGGGTATCTTGAGCTCGAAACGACCACCATATCTCCTATTACTTCTCAACCAGATTGCTCTTCTCTTACCCACGATGGCATACAATTCTGGAGTGAGCTGACTGAGGAGCCCATACGCTTTATCAAAGTTCTTCAATCTCGGGTAATATCTCTTGGAGGGATTTACTCCAGAATCTACGGATTCGTCGTAAACCACTGCAATTGGAGTGACATCATCATCGAGATAGATCAGTCGCATATTCGGAGGAAATTTCTTCTCTTCATCCGACAATTCAATTTGAGGTTTTTTAATATCTGATTCGTCGAATCCAAAGATATCACAGTACTTTTTCGCAAGTTCATTGACATTCCCACATTCGAATAGTGGGAGTACATCTGCCTCCGTCCATTTATTAGACATATCCGAGACATCTTTACCGGGAATATAAATCTAGTTGCAACATATTTGAAATATATCAATATATCATAGGTTCAAACTTACTTCACAAAAAATCCTATATCCCTTCTCGGTATGAGTGATAGATTTGAGATCACCGCAGAGTCAGTAGGGACATTAAGAGCTCGTAGTTATCGATCTATCCAGAACTCTGTCCTGCTAGCTAATCCAAGCCTTGAAGATTATATTGATGTTGTGCTTAGTATCATCTCAATGGATCAATTTCTGACCAATAGAGTATTAGGCAAGAATGCAGCAGCCGAGAACCTTAAAATTTGGAGATTACTAGTTGAAGGTAAGAAAGAATTAGGAATGGTTGGTGGTCTAACTGCAAATGCAGAGCATATCTCACTAGGGAGCTCAATGGACAAATTTATTAGGACTAAAGCTGAAAATTTGATGTTTCCACTGTTTAACTATGATTCCACTACTGATAGATTAGTTATAGATAATCTATTAGCTAGCTATGAATATGGTCTAGAGAATTTAGATTATGACACTTTCTATGAGATGCTTTCCAAGGAAATTACTTCTGCTATTGTACAGAAAGAATCTGGGTATTCCGTTGGATGATATTGAAACACCATTGCTTGATATCATTGAATCTATAGGTAGACAGGAGTTACATCTAAAATCTATAAAGACATATGACAGTGAATATGTAAAAACAGTAGATAAAGCGTTGAATCAAGCTAAGGAACTCCTTAGCACAATTACCAATCCTGAGGACAGTATAATCAGTGCTCTAGTTCTAAATCTAAAGAGGCTTAGGGTAATTATACACCTATTGTGAATCAAGATCTTCCC
>JALWRB010000466.1 GCA_027077875.1 Candidatus Heimdallarchaeota archaeon | reverse complement strand
ATCTCAATGTCGGGATTGAAGACAGGGCAGGTTGAGATCTTGTCGAGAATAGTCAGCATGGTATCTCCGTAGTGTCTCTTCTCGAATGTTCCGGGGAGGATCCGGGGATCTTGGGTCTCGTCAGTTATCCTGATCTCCATGATGATTTCGTAAAAGATTTTGAGGAGTGGGAGGACAATCTCATCACCCATTGCACTGTCTATTTTTCTGAGGTTTCTCTTGTTGTTCGCCAAAATAGTGGGTAGCATGAGCTGAAGAACTTTAGGCCGGTCAAGCCAGCCGTGCACATAGATGATTGAGTCAACGAGGTACTGAACCATATTATTCCCCTTCCTGTCCTTGCGCAGTCTTCCCTCTGCGCTCTCCACAGTGGGTATCCACTCTACGGGGGGATATGGTCTGAAATCGACAGTCTTCTTGACCTCCTCAAGAGTGATTAGTTTGAAACTACCATCGTCGTTTTTGACAATTCGGTGATTCTCACCTGCCTCCCAGTACTCTCCCTCGGAGTCGAATGTCCTCCCCCTGAATTCACAGCTGTCGGTGAGTTGCAGAATTCCCGAGTACATGGACCACTCGTCATCAACTTTAGATTCCCTCTTCATCCTCATTGACTTATTGGCAACCCAGCTGAGACCGGCATCAACACCCATCAGCTCAAAACCTGAAACTGTGTTGGGTACAAGGTACTTGATTTTGACAAGGGTGAAGCCGTACTCGATATCGACATTCTGGACTGCTGCGAGGAAAGGTTCTTTCATCCAAGTTAATAGGAGAGGATTAGGCTATAAATCGTTCCTTTGCCCTTCGGCTCAGAAGGCGCTGGACACGTGTGACTGCATAACCAGACGCTGGAAGAGTTCATCGTACATCGAGACCAGTGCAGCTTCAGAGATCTCCTGTGCGAGTTTCGTCCTGTTGTCAATATTCTTCCCTTGGATGCTAAGTACCATCCACTTAAGCACTTTGAACGGTATGAGGACGAAATCCCACAGTGCCTTAAGAACTAACCTACCGATTCTCTTGGTCTGCATCCCCCAGTCTATCTTCTTCTTCTCTACATCTTGGTCTCCTTTCTTCTCCTTTTCCTTCTTGGAAAATTTCGCTCTGAGATTGCCCGGGACTTTGCCGAGTTCGGTGTATACCTCCATGTAACGGGAGGCGAGTGCCTTGATGGGATTGATACCTCTCGTGTCCTTGAAGAATTTGACCCAGAAGTCGTAGAACATATTTGTATATTGCACGTAGGATTTGATGAGGATATAAGGCTGGGCGATGATAAAGATCATGAATCCCTTGAGATTCCCCATGAATCTGTCCCAAGGAGTAATACGGGAGTAGTGATCCTTGAGGAATTGCCGTGCGCCGAAGGCAAGACCAGTACCCAACTGCCCGAGCTCGAGATCCCCGTACTGCTCGCTGTACTCCTGTTCTTTCATAATTATCCCTTTCAGAGCACCCGTGATCATCACGTTATTCACGAGGTCTTCATCTTCCTGCCCCAGTTCGATCTTGGTCTGGATATTCCTGAGGGTGTCCTCTGCTTCCTCCACAGTTAGGTGGTGTTTCTCGGCGAACTTCTTTATCGCTCGCTTCCTCCTCCACGGCTTGAGGGAAAATTCCTGCTGGAAATAGTTAAGGGCGAACTCCCTCGCTTTGTCCTCTCGCAGGTCTCTGAAATCGAGGTTGGCGAGGTTGTTGTCGCTCTGCTCCATCAGGGAAGAGATCATCTTCATCGTCTTCTTGGACACGGCCTTCTTGTCGATCCCAATGAGCGTGTTGAGCTTCTCCTGTACCTCTTCCAGTTGCCCACCGATCTCCTCTTTGAAATCAACGAGTGATTCCTGATCTACAGGAGGCATGTCGAGCAGAAGGAAGCCTGCTGCCGATCCGATAAACGGTACTGCCATGATCGATTCTAGGGTCTTGTAGATAGAGGCACCCCTGTAGTTCCCCATTCGGAGGGAGAACTCCTTGGAGGCATCCCAAAGGGCGTAAGGAGGGCCAAATATACCCGCGAACGTGGAAAGGGCCATGGTCGCAGAACCGAAGAGATAGAGGTAGAGGGCTGGATTGTCTGACTGCGCTATGAGGGACAGAATCCCGAAAGCAGTCAGGGCAACAGCAGAGAGTGCGAAATCCACACTCTGCCCAACACCTTTCCTCATAGCATAGCCATGGACGACCTCGTCCACTTGATCGACAACTCCCTCCAGCTCTTTCAGAGCCTGCTCTGCCGCTCTCTTCTCGGGGTCAGAGAAAAGCAGAGCAATCTGTGAAAAGAGGGTCCGATTCATGTCGAGGAGCGGGATGAGTTCCTGAAGCCTCTTGGGAAAGAGAGCATCAAATATAATTACGAGGAACTGTGCGACCACGACTAGGACGAACATTGGAATTGCGAATAGATGGTTGATGACTTTACCTATCAGTCCCACAGTCTAGCAAAGACTTGATGGTTTATTTCTGTTTCGAGCCATAGAGGACAATTTGTCGGGAATCTCAAATTCTTTTCCAGACGGTCTTCCCCTTGTCATCCTCAAGGCTGAACCCGAGGGATTTGAGCTTATCCCGTATGGCGTCAGAAGTCTCCCAGTCCTTCCTTTTCCTCGCCTTTCCCCGGATATCGATGATTAACTCCATGAGACCACTAACCTCCTTATCATCCGTACCACCGTTCTCCGGCTCTGCGATCCCGAGAACAGCGAGCATCCGAACATACCTGTCGAGTACACCCTGTAGGGCGATCCCCTTGACATTCTCCCCTGATCGAGCCGCAGTGTTGACATCTTTAATGAAGGTGTAGAGAGCAGATAGTGCATTAGGTGTGTTGAAATCGTTAATAATTGCCTCTCTGAAGTG
>JALWRB010000465.1 GCA_027077875.1 Candidatus Heimdallarchaeota archaeon | reverse complement strand
GATCTGGGACTGGATATCTGTAGATTGTGGAGCATCAACGACCAAGAAGTGAGCTTCCCGCTCCTTGGCAGTAATCAACCCAGAGATACCCGCCAGCTCACCTCCATGGAACATCGATGTATTGTCGTTAGTCCGACCTGTAGCTTCGAGGAAGACTCCGAAGTTGAACTCGCATTCTCCCACGCTGAGGACGAGCTTGTCGACCGTTTCACTCTCAACATATTCCAAGTATGCATTGACAGCAAGTGTGGTAGGATCTTCGTCGTAGCCCATCTTTCTCACTGATTTGTATCCGTATGCCTTGGAGCTCTCCCAAGTATTTCCCGTAAGGTCTACCCTGAATCTCGGATATTGTACATAAACCCTCATTAGAAATCCCTCCTGAGGATGTGCACAGCACAGGTAGCTCCCGATCCGCCGACATTGTGCGCCATTCCAATATTGTGCTCCTGTATCTGCCTCTTTCCAGCTCTACCTTTCAATTGTTTGTACAGTTCTGCTATCTGTCCAGTTCCTGTTGCTCCGAGCGGATGACCCTTGGCCTTAAGACCACCAGATGCATTGACTGGTATTTGACCGTGAAGGGACGTCTCACCGTCGAGAATGGCCCGAGCTGCTTTACCCTTCTCAAAAAATCCTAGATCCTCAACTGCCAGTAGCTCAGCGATGGTGAAGCAGTCGTGCACCTCAACGAAATCAATATCAGAAATCTGTAAACCGCTCTCTTCAAGCGCCTGTCGTGAGGCCCGCTTGGTTGCCTCGAAGGTCGTCAGAGATGGTCGATCATGTATGGCCAAGAAGTCCGAGGCGGCCCCGGATCCAGTGACCCAGATTGGGTCGTCAGTTAGTTCCTTCGCGTACTCCTCGGAAGCGAGTATCGTCACAGATGCTCCGTCTGAGGTGGGACAACAGTCAAAGAGACCAAGTGGCGCTGCAACCATTGGGGCAGAGAGTACTCTGTCTATAGATATCTCCTTCCTGAACTGAGCCATTGGATTGTCTACTGCATTTTTGTGGTTCTTCACAGCAATCTGTGCCAGTGCTTCTCTGGGGGTACCGTACTCGACCATATGCCGTTTGGCAAGAAGTGCATAGATTCCTGCGAAGGTAGCACCCGCAGTCCTCTCCCACTCGGTATCACCCGAGACACCTAACCAGTACCTCTGATGTGTCGAGGGTAGATCGTTCATGATCTCAACACCCCCTGCGATCGCGAGGTCAGCACCTTTTCGGATTGCCTGCACGGCATCCCTAAATGCGAAGCCGCTGGATGCACAGGCGTTCTCTACCCTTCGAGCAGACACCCCATTGAGCCCTATATGCTCTACCATCAATGCAGCAGGATTGCCAAGTTGAGAACCGCCGGAGCCTAGGTTACCTATGAATACATCACTTGTCCGAGTGAAGTCTATCTCGTTCTCTATCTCTGAAAGTGCATTCTCGAATGCCCTGACGAAAAGTGTCTTCATGGTCTCTCCATTGTGAGTACCAAAAGGGGTCTGACCTGCAGCTATCACTGCGACCTTCTTCATATCCTCATGAGTAAAGATGCTGTTTTCAATATTTCCCTCAGATTAGAGAGTTTGCGTTCTCATAGAAAATCTTCCTTACTATACTCTCGGACAGTTTGTACGTGTCCTTTAGAATTGAGTAGAGATTTTCCGCATTCTTCCGTATACCAGGAACACCCGGGGAGGGGAAATCACTCGCGAACATTGTCCGATCAGCATATCGCTTGAATCTTGGGAACCATTCAGGGATTAGTTTCGGGGGGATTCCGGAGAGGTCAAAGAGCAGATTACGGTACTTTCCAAGGAGATATTCAGCTTCACGCATCCAGAAGGGACGCCCACCATGAGCCATGACCACCTTCATTTTCGGAAAATCAATCAGCACGTCTTCCAGTTCCAGTGGGTCACCATACTTCGATCGGGCTCGGGGAAAGACGCTGGAGCCGGTGTGAAAGATGACCGGAACTCTGAGCTCCTCACACACCTCATACAGATTCTGTTGTGATGAGAGCCCTTTCGTATAGGCAGAGTAAGACACAAGCTGATGAGGGCCGTGAATTTTAATCCCCTTGAGCCTTCCCGACTCAAGATATGGTCTAATGGCTTCTCCGGCATTGTCAATAGCTGTCGGGTCAACTCCGCCGATGGGAATAAGCCTCCCCTCCGATTCCTCGGTAAAGGAAGACACCCAGTCGTTTGTTTTGAAGGAGTAACCCATGACTCTTGGGGACATGTAGTTGATGATGAAACATTTTTCCACACCCTCTTGATCCAACAGCTCGAGAAGGGGCTTGGTATCCTTGTCGTCATCGAGCAAGGAACTGATAATGGGAAACTCCCTGATAATCATCTTGATTATACCCTCGTCCATCTCCTTCGGTGAGTGCCAGTGGAGGTGAGCATCAATAATCGGGAAATTGAGAGCCATGAGTCAATGAGTGGTATATGTTCTATTAGCTTTTAGGTCACTCAAAGTCCTGTGTGAAATCGCGGGTCATGTCCTTGGTTCTGACTGCGTAGATTAGGTCTTTGGTGTTCTTACTAGCATTCCAGCCCTTGTCCCTCGTGACGACAATTACACCTGCACTGCCATCGAATTGGTCCTTCATCTTCTGCAACGACTTCATGGAAGCCTCTTCCGAGGTTGAACTGTTCCTGAGTTCCATCTTGATATCCAACGCCAAGTTACCCCGGATGATGAACTCTCCAACTCCAGTGGCAGAAACGGCTATCTCATCATCTGCGTAAGTTCCACAGCCGAACAGAGGAGTGTCACCTACTCTTCCAACCTTCTTGCCAAGAACTCCACCCGTTGAAGTAGCACTGGCAAGTCTACCATCTGCATCAATCGCAACTGCACCTACGGTTCCGTACTTATCTCTCCTCTCTGGATCCTGATTGGGCTTGATGTAGTCCCCATAGTTCTTCTTCTCCTCAAGATATCTTCTGAGTCTCTCGCGAACACGGTCTGTCACCAACTCTTCTGGATCGATTAGCTCCATGCCATTCTCCTCACCAAACCTTTCTGCCCCCTCTCCAGCAAACACGACATGGAAGCTCTTATCCATTACAAGCCGAGAGAGATCAATCGGGTTCTTTATCCTTGAAACGCCAAGTACACCACCTATCCGCTTGGTGGTACCATCAACGATCATGGCATCCATCTCTATCGTCCCGTCCTCTGTCATTACACTACCCCGACCAGCATTGAAGTAGTAGTAGTCCTCCATATGCCTGACCGCAACTTGTACTGCATCGAGAGAACTTCCTCCGCTCTCAAGGATCGACCAACCTGCTTCTATTGCTCCTAGAACTCCCTCACGAGCATCGTTGTGATATTCAGCTTTTATGCTACCAGCACCTCCGTGCACTACAAGCACAATATTATCGTCCATAGCTAGGGTTCTGAACTGTTGTATATCTCCCTAGTGGTTAGGCTAAATTACCCCTCTAACAATGCTCGTCTCAATCTATGCAGACCCTCGGTCAGAGCCTCTCCGTCTACATTAGCAAATGAAACACGGAAATTGTCTCCCCACTTATTTCCAAAGACCTCTCCGGGGACAATCGCTACCTTATAATCCCGAACGAGCCATTTTGCCAAACCAAATCCGCGGAGCTTTGATGGGTAGGTACTTACTTTTGGGAAGATGTAATATGCCGCATTGTGGGGAGGGAGATCTAAAATGTCTATACTCGAGAGCTCCTCACTCGCAATCTTGTGATTCTGCTTAGTACGCTCGATAAATTCCTTGAGAAACTCATCCCTATGTTCGATTAAGAAGGCGCCGAGTCTTTGTGTGATGTTCGGTGCACAGATAACTGTCGTATCCTGAACCTTGATGGACTCGGTTACCAGATCGTGGGGTATGTGATAGTACCCAAGTCTCCACCCTGGGATCCCGAATGATTTGGAGAAACTACTGATGGTTATGGTCTTCTCATAGAATCTTCTCATGGGGAAATGGTCTGAGTAGAAATTGAAGTAATTATACGTCTCGTCGCTGATGGCCCATGCATTTGGTGCCACCTCTGAAATAACTTCTGCAAGCTCCTTCAACTGTGTACTTGAGAAAGAGTAACCAGAAGGGTTGCCCGGATTTACGAGGACAATGGCAGTAACATCAGTTAGCTGAGACCTGAGCTCATTGTAATTTAATGAGAAGTCATTCTCGAGATTCACAATTACCGGGATGAATCCGAACATATCTAGGGCCATTTTGTGGTTGAAGTAGTAAGGGGAAAAAAGCACCACCTTATCACCAGGACTGCAGAGAGTGAGAATAACGTTAATGAACGCCTGATTGGCTCCAGGAGTTACCACGATTTCATCTGCGGGAGCCTCCAGTTTGAAGTCCTTTCTTAGGAGTCTTGAGATTGATTGCCTGAGTTCTGGGAGCCCAGGGTCTGGGGTGTAACCATGGGAGGAATCATCAATTATCATCTCTGAGAATCTTTCAAGAAGTTTTCTAGGAGGTGAATAGGAGGGCACTCCCTGAGCTAGAGATATACATCCTGCGGTCTCATTAGATAATTTCATCAGATCTACCAACGGAGGTGCATCCACTGATTTTATGCGTGAGGACATCTGATCCAAGAATGTACAGAGCGGTTATTAGGCTATCTACTGTATAGATTCTGCAAGCTCAATCTGATTCTTGATAAGCTCATAGTACCGACCCCTCTCCTCAACCAGCTCGCTGTGTGTACCCTTTTCAACAATATGACCTTCCTCAATAACACAAATCTGATCCGCGTTCCGAATAGTGGACAATCTATGAGCGATAATGAAAGTCGTCCTGCCCTTGAGTAAGGAGTTCAATGTCCTCTGTATCTTAATCTCCGTGAAGACGTCTATCGAGCTTGTTGCTTCGTCAAGGATAAGGATTCGTGGATCTGCTATGAAGACAGCAGCGAAGATTATCAACTGTCTTTGACCTATGGACAGGCGTCCACCCCTCTCCTGAACTGGAGTGTCTAGCTGCTTGGGAAGTCTCTCGACAAATTCTTTTAGACCAACCCTGTCCAAAGCATCCCACATCTGCTCCTCTGTAGCGTTTGGATTTCCAAGTTTGAGATTGTGACGAATACTCTTCGAGAAAAGGAAGAAGTCCTGCGGAACTGCAGCTACCTGTTCTCTATATGAGTGGAGATTGTACTTGGTGATGTCGTGGCCATCGATGTAAAGGAAGCCATGTTGGAACTCATACATACGGGAAAGTATGTTGATTATCGTGGTCTTCCCTGCACCAGTCTGTCCGACAAGGGCAACAACTTGCCCCATGGGGACATCAAGATTGAAATCCTTGTATACAGGTATTCCGGGGATGTACTCGAAGGTGATATCCTCGAACTTGACATGACCATCTATTCGAGCAAGCAGTGGTGCGTCCTGATTGAATGGTACTTTCGTACGTGTCTCCTTCAGCGCCAAAACACGTTCAGCGCCTGTCAGGGCATCTTGTACCTGCTCATACAGATTACCGAGAATGACGATGGGGCGGAAGAGTATCTTGTTGTAGTTAATGAACGCAAAGAGCGCCCCGATAGTGATAGCACCATCGAGTACCTGAAATGCCCCAAAGTATACCAGAACTGCTATCGACAAAGAAGACAGGAACATCATAGTCGGGAAGAACGTGGTGTTAACATCCACCGCTCTTATCTGAGCAAGTCTCCGGTTGTCATTAAGCTTCTCGAAGATCTTCATATTCACCCTCTCACGGGTGAGTCCTTTCGTGACCTTGATACCTGCAATATTCTCCGCCAAATTGGCCATGAGAACAGCATTGGTCCTCCTTGCTTCCTTCCTCCGAGGACGGACTATCTCCTTGGCTATGGTACTGAGCACAATAATAGGGACAATCATACCAATCGAGATGAACGAGAGGAAGGGGTCTATCGAGTACATAAAGAGAAATGCCACGAATACCGTTACCAAGTTAATCAGGTTCTGCACCACCTGACCTCCTATGAAGTTCCCTATTGCCTGTACATCTGAAGTCGACCTACTCATGATCCTACCGACCTCATTCTTGTCATGGTAACTCATGTCCAGCTCCATAAGATGAGCAAAGAGCTCTTCCCTGATCTGCATGGTGACCTTGAGAGAGATCTCACCGAGCAAGTATCGCTGCTTCCTCGAAGTCCAGTAGATTGCCAAATTCAATGCGAGAAAATATATTGAAGCAATTATTACATCAAGCCAGATTTGTGGAATACCCGGGAGGATTCTGAGGAAGAGATCTTCGAGGAAGGAGGACATGTCGTCAACGATGTCTACCCCGAAAGAAATTCGCGTACTTGTGGAAAATCGGTCAATTGCTGTTAGGAGGATCAAGGGTGCAAGGGAGGTTGCCATTGTGAAACCGACCATAAGCAGGAACAGGTAGAATAGCTCCTTCTTGTAATATCTACCGTAAGACGCCATGAATTTATACAGCTGCCAGTCGCTATAGCCGAAACTCCCCTTGGCACTTTCCTTATCGGCATCGGCGTGTATCTGGCTCATGCAGTCCCCTCCTCTGTGGATGCTTGGTCCCACGAGATAAACTTGATCTGGCTCTCGACAGCATTGGTGAAATCCTTGTAAATACCGTCGATATCCTTCAGTTCTTGGTGTGTTCCGTCCTGTACTATACGACCCTTGTCCAAAACAAGGATACGGTCAACATACTTGAGTGAGGATGGTCGTTGTGAGATAACAATTATCGTACGATTGACTGCTGCGTTCCCAAGCGTGTCCTGAAGCTTTGCCTCTGTCTCAGGGTCTATTGCGGAGACACTATCGTCAAAGACCAGTATTTTTGGATCCGTCAAAATGGCACGTGCTATTGCTACCCTCTGTCTCTGTCCACCGGACAGTGTCACACCTCGCTCACCGACAACCGTGTCATAGCCGTCTGGTAGGGTCTCGATGAATTCATGGATCTGTGCCGTTTTGGCAGCGTTCACAACCTGTTCAAGGGTTGCATCTGGATTTCCAAACGCGATGTTTTCCCGAATGGTCATGGTAAATAGGAAATTGTCTTGGTGGACGATCCCGACCTCCCGCCTTAGTGCAACGAGTTTGTAATCCCTGATATCAACACCGGAGATGCAAATGCAGCCCTCAGTTGGATCGTAGAACCTAGGGATAAGGTTGATCAGAGTAGTTTTCCCGCTACCCGTAGCTCCAAGAAGTGCAACCTTCTGACCCTCTGGGATTACGAATGAGATGTTCTCAAGTGAGTTGACATGACCATCGGGATATCTGAAACTCACGTTATGGAATTCCAAGTTGATCTTCCCCTCAAATTCCTCCAAACCATCATCTTTCTCGCTGAGGTATATCCCAGATTTTAGGACCTCATTGAGCCGCCTGGCAGCGGCATTACCCATCTGAAAGGAGATACTGAGATCTCCAAGAAACCTCCCTCGATTCGTAATGTTAATCGTTAGGAGCATGAAGGCTATGAAATCACCTGAACTTATGGTCTTAAGATTCAGGGCAAGACCAGCGATGAAGAGCACTATAACCACTCCAATGTTGATGAAGAGAATCATCATCGGCTGCAGTGTACTTCTAACATTGAGCTCCTTCGTCGCGGTGTGAAAATATTCGTTGTTGATACTGTTAAATGCCTCTATCTGGTCAAGTTCCCTCCCGAAGGATTTCACAGTCTTGATACCACTGTAGCTCTCTGCCATTACCTCGTTGACCTCACCGAATTTGAAGCGGGTGTTGTAGAAGATCATTGCGTTCTTTTTGGAGATTTTCGACAAGGTGTAGATCACAACTGGAACCAGCAGAAAATAGATTACACCTAACATAGGTGATGTCAAGAGCATGACGAAGGAGGCAGAGAAATACAGGACGGACACAAGGATCATGATCCTCAACCCCCATCCGAGGAGTTCTCTGAGAGAATTGACCTCCTCGAAAGTCCTGGCCATGATCTGTCCGATCGACTCTTTGGAGTAGAACTCTAACTCCTGGTCTTGGAGTTTTCTGTAGATGTCCTGTCTGATCTCAAATTGAATTCCCTGATTGAACCTGTTATTAAGCACACGGGCGACAATCTCGGTCAACCAGTCAATAATACTAAGTCCCGCCATTATGAGAAAGCTAGAGAGAATAAAACCAGCTGGATTAGGAGCATCGAGATTGTTTAGAACTTGATCAATTATGTTCCGGACCTGTAGGGGGATATAGGTCTGTGCTACAGCACCAGTGATAATCAAGAACACCATTGGAACAAATAGGTGCAGTTTTTTCTTGATGTATGGCAGAAGAAAGGTCAAAATCTCTCTCAAGGTAAGAGAATTACCTATTCCAACTTTAATAAGAAATTGAAATAGCCCAATCCTCAACGTTCAGAATACACACTTGAAAATGAAAACTTGGTCAAAGCTTTATTTTCTCTGTAGCATCTTGAGATTTCTGAGGTAATTCTGGAGTTTTTCAGAGTTCAAGTGATCCTCAAACATGTCCATAATCAGCATACGTAAAGGAATGGTAATGGTATCAGGATCTTTCACAGTCGTCTCGTATATTGGATACTCGGGGGGTAGAGCGCTCTCTGCTACCTCCTTACCGACGTAAATATTCCGTTCTCGTAGATCTGACTTGTGGACAAAGACCACACCGGGAATTTTTGCGTCACGCCTGATACCTTCTGCTCGAACAGCGTCGATAAACTTGGGAACATTGTTGATACTAGTAACATTTGTCCCGTCTGCGACATAGATTGCGCCTGCTGTTCCTCTTACCATTGTGTCCACCATGAAGAAGAATCTGTCCTGACCTGCGATATCGACTATCTGCAATGGGAGGATGTAGTCATACTCATCATCCAGCAGAAATGTCGGATTCTTCAATTCGTGAAGTGTCATCTGGTTAGCCCTGTTGACACAAGCAATGATTGTTGTGACATTGAAGCTCACTGTTGTTGTGGAATCCTTAAACAATTCGTCATCTACGGGGGTGAAGGCATTCTCTCCAGCCTCGCGTTTCAAGTTTCGCTTGACCTCACTGAGAAGCTCACTCTTGAAGGGGAAGATACTTGTGAAGATCGTTGTTTTACCCGCGCCGGTTGGTCCAGCAAGAATCAGCTTTTTCATCTGAGTTTTGAGAATCTTCTCGATCAAGGAGCTATCAGACATTCGGCAAGTCATCTTCAAATGGAGGATATTAATAGTTGTTCCTTGATTAGTGATTTGAATTTAATTTTCTATAGATATTGAAAAATATTCGAGACTAGAAATAAAGAATATAATAGCCAATAATTCATATAGACGTATTGATTGATGATCAGCTAAATCTCTACACAGGGAAGATAATTCTTCTTGGGGACGACGGTGTGGGGAAAACGTCTCTACGACGTAGTTACATGGGGAAGACCTTTTCGGAGAAGTATCAGAAAACACTTGGTGTTGACATATCCCATCTCCATTACTCAAAGGACAACAGGGAAATTGACATAGTGATATGGGATCTAGCTGGTGAAAGGCAATTCAGGAATATCAGAAAAGCTTACTGTCAGGGCATGAATGGAGCCATTCTCGTCATCGATGTCACACGGGAGATATCCATGGAAACCTTGCTATGGTGGCTGGAGGATGTGAAGCTCATGCTGAGCGAGACAAGGAAATTGCCAATTGCTCTCCTCGGAAACAAGCTGGATCTAGACAACCAGAGGATCGTGACGTACGATAACCTCGTAGCAACAGAGAACCTCCTCACAATTGCATTGCAGAATATTGTCGTCAAGACCTTCGAGACATCTGCCAAGACTGGTGAGAATGTTGCTAAGGCTTTTGAGTGGTTGATCAACAACGCTTTAGGATTTGAAGAAGATAATTAGTCATTTTCCGTCTCGCTCGGAGTAAAAGATAATTAGTAGAGAGTTCATCCATCATTTGTATGTTTGGAAATATCGGTGGCACAGCGTCACAGACCTGTAAATTCGGTCTACCCACACTTGACGAAGTTCTCGGTGGAGGTATCCCGCGGGGACAGACATGGTTGATTGAGGATCAGATTGGGACAGACTACAATCCCCTAATCATGTCTTACCTTGCAAATGGACTTCAGTCCAGCGACTATATCTATCTGCTAAGTACAGAACAGAACTTTGACTACTACAAGACGAGGTTTCAGGCATTCGGAATAAATCCAGTAATGCAGATTCAGGCCAATAGACTGAGGTTCATCGACGCGTTCACGGGTAATTATCAAGTCGGGCTAAACATGAATTCTGGAGGTGAATTCTCTTCTGGATTCGGTCAATCTTTCGGCGCTCAAGGCTTTGACGCTATGGGTGGCCCTGACATTTCCGAGACCATTGAGTACATCACCGACTTGACACAACCCCGTGAGATTAACGAGGCCGTCCGGCGATCCCTTCTCCATGTCAAGGAGGGCCCCACTACTGGAATCAGAGGAGCTGTCCTCAGTCTCTCATCCATAATTCACGCGTCTGACAACCACAAGGAGGTCTTCACATTCATACAGAATAGAAGAGCTATGGATAACATGAACAAGATGTCCTCGATAATTACTATCCACGCAGATGCCCATGATCCAATCCTTCTTCGGGGTATCGAGCACCAGATGGACGGTGTCATGAGGGTGACACCGGTTCAGGATCCGAGCAATCCCAATGAGACCCTCCAGATGGTGGAGATTATCCATGCAAAGGGTAAGGCAGAGTTGACTGGAAGGAAGGTTGTCTTCAGGTTCTCATCCGGAAGGATTATCCCTGCATGAGTCTCTTTTTCCTTGGAACAGACGATCTTTCAATCGTCGGAAGAAGCCCAATTCTGTATATTGATTCTATCAAAACCATCGTTCTCGGGGATCTTCACCTTGGGCAACACGAGGCTATTCTGAGATCGCAGTCAGGATATAAGAGCAGAAATATCAGGGAGATTGTCAAGCAGCTAACCGATATTGGAAAGGCACTTGACATCAGGAGAGTAATACTCAACGGAGATATTAAGCATAACACCACCAGATTATCGATTCAAGAACGTAGCGAACTTGAGGAACTGCTAAGTCTTGATCTCTTTCAGGTCTGTGAGGTTGTTCTAATTGTTGGGAATCACGATCCCTTCTTGAAGATGGGTGTCTATGATCTCCTCCAAACCCATTGGAGGGTTTCTAGGTCGATCAAACTGGCAGGATACCTTTTCATCCATGGAGATATCTATGTGGACATTCCTGAGGATGTGCACACACTGATTCTGAGCCACGAACACCCATCTATAAATTTGAAGGATGGAGTGGGGCATTCACTACGGGCCAAGGCCTTCATTGAATTGGATCTGGTGATAGGGAGACGGAAGGTAAAAGGTGTCATCATACCTGCTGCAGGTGTGTACACCGTTGGAGTGAAATTCCCCATAAACAAAAAGGACAAATTCTTATCACCCATTCTCAAGAAATATGCCCAAATTGACACACAAGTTGTATATCCTTTTACGGAGATTAGTGGACCATACAGGGTCACTTAATACTTTGCGGATGCGACTTCTCAAGTTTCCAGAGCTCAACACGTTCGTTGGCCAGATCTACGTACGTCTTCTCGTTGTCTATTCCTATGAACTTTCTTCCTGACTTCAGTGCAGCAACAGCAGTCGAACCGCTACCCATGAAGGGATCCACAACGACATCTCCCTTGTACGAGTATAACTGGATGCACCTATAGGGCAATTCCACAGGATAGGGGGCAGGGTGATTAAGTCTCTTCGCCGAAGCGGTTGGGAAGGACCAGATAGATTTGGTGAACTCCAGAAACTCATCACGTGTTATTGTGTTCTCCTTCTCGCCCTTCTGTCTATTCATGGTTCCCTTGGAGAACACAAGAATGTACTCGTGGACATCCCTTAAGGTCGGGTTACTTGCACTCTGCCATGACCCCCAAGCTGTTGAGGTCCCAGCACTCGACGCTTTGTCCCAGATAATCTCACCTCGCTGGAAATAACCGATCTCCGTCATCATTCGACTGACATAGTCGGACAGTGGAATGTAGGGCTTTCGACCAACATTTGCGATATTGATACACACTCTTCCACCGTCGACAAGTTTGGTATAGATCTCCGAGAACACCTCGTAGAGTAATTGGAGATATTCTGAGAGTGACAGGTCTTCATCATAGGTTTTCTTCGCGTTGTACGGAGGTGAGGTCACTACGAGATGCACAGATTGATCTGGTAACAGCGAGAGATCCCTGCTGTCCCCCAGTAGTGTCTTATTCAACATCTCGTTGGGAATGGTGTTCTCAACGAGGGAGGACTTCCTCTTGGGAGGGACCCTGACTCCTTCATACATCCTCGACTCATAGAATTTTCTGCTGTCATGGTTCTCCCGTTTGGATGAACCAAAAGCCTGTGTCTCTGTTCCAACTCTTGCTTGTGCCATATATACCACCGATAATCGCGCTATTCGCGGTTTTGTGTAATGGCTAACCAGAATATTGGGTTATAAACTTGAGTATATCACGATATTGCATATAAATTCGCGATACGTTTTCAGACAAAATAATAGAAAAGATCCAAGAGTAAACTAAGATTTTCGCGAAAATTCGCGATACAGAGATTCTCTCAAGATTTTAGATTTGGCGCGGAATGTGTGATTGCAGTATTAATTGGCGCGATACTTACTTGAATGCTGCTTTCAGTTTATCTTGAAGTTGTTGCTTGAGTTGTTCAGCCGAGAGTTCTTCTATATTTGTGACCTCTTCTTCCTCGTCTTCAGTGTCCTTCTTACTTGGAGTTTCTTCTTTCTCATCAGTAGGGGCCTTCTTGAGATTGGCAAGAGCACTCTTCAGCGCACCTTCCGATACCAGACCACCTCCCATTGAGGGAGCTGAAGATTTGGGAGTTTCCTCTTTCGGTGGAGCTTTTTTCAGATTAGCAAGTGCATTTTGCAATGCACCTTGACTGACCAGCCCTCCTCCACCCATCGGAGCTGGGCTTGCTGTTGTGGGTTCCTTCGGAGGTGCTTTGCTCAAGCTACTGATCGCATCCTGAAGTGCTCCTCCAGATACAAGACCACCACCAAGGTTAGGACCAGCAGGAGCAGATCCAGGAGTGCCTCCGAGATTAGGACCAGAGGGAGTGCCCCCGAGATTAGGACCAGAGGGGGTGCCTCCAAGATTAGGACCAGAGGGAGTGCCTCCAAGATTAGGACCAGAGGGAGTGCCTCCAAGATTAGGACCAGAGGGAGTGCCTCCAAGATTAGGACCAGAGGGGGTGCCTCCAAGATTAGGACCAGAGGGGGTGCCTCCAAGATTAGGACCAGAGGGGGTGCCTCCAAGACTAGGACCAGAGGGGGTGCCCCCGAGACTGGGACCAGAGGGAGTGCCTCCAAGATTAGGACCAGAGGGGGTGCCTCCAAGACTAGGACCAGAGGGAGTGCCCCCGAGACTGGGACCAGAGGGAACGGTCGGAGTACCACCAAATGATGGTCCACCAGATGTAGGAGCACCAGCTGCGGCTACTGGGGCCACTGCTGGGGACCCGGTTCCTGGAGTACCAAATACTGGTACCTGTGCCTTGGTCTTGGTTCCCATAATATTTAGGGGACCTAAATTCAGTCGCTCTACGGGGATCATTGCGAGATCTTCAACGATTGAATCAAATTTTTCCTCGTCGTCGGTCACCCTTCGATTTAGCTTTTTGAGCTTAAGTGAAGTCTCACTGACGAAGTCAATTATCTTGGTTCCCACATTGTCGATCTTAATTGCTACATCCTTTACCTGTTGCTTATCTTCTGCTCCAAGAATTACACTATCGATAAAGTCCTCTAAGTCGCTCATTTACCTGTATGACTATTTGTATGTAATCTTATAAAAAGATAGGTTCATTCAGATATATGCATGTCGGGGGATTTCCCAACTTAAGGGTAATTCCCCTATATTTTTACCCTATCAAGATTCAGAAATTCAACTCTTTGGTCTTCCGTGATATAGGCTAGAAGAAATATTTTCTTGACTGTACCAGCCAACCTTCCAGCCTTTACCAAATCAAAAGCTCGTACCTTAGAGTGATCGTGTAGGACATGAACGACATATTCTGCGTGATCAATGCCAGGTCCAGTTGTGTACGCTATGAATTCTGAACCGAATTTCATACCCGGTCTCACAACGTAATTTTTATCTCTGAAATAACTGTAGACGAGATAGTTATCAGAGAAATTCTCGTATTTCTCCTTGGCAAATTCCATTATTCTATCAAGGTCTATCTGTTCACCGTCCTCGAAGACCTCCACCATATCTTTAGAAAGGAGATAGCAGACCTCGAAGTAAGAGTAGGTGTATGGGAGGGCACTACCAGAGGGGGGTATCTTCCTGGCTCCGAGGGGTTTCCCGAAGAAATGAGGCTGTGAGTAGAGACGCTGGGCATCCTCTTTGTCCCATTGAACAAATATCTCTCCGAGTTTCTCGATTTTGAATTTCCCTGACTGGTTCACCGAGCGATCTACCACGTACAAGCGATAGATTCCCAGTACTTTAAGGATTCTAAAGAGAATGATCTTGTATTTTCGTTACGAGACAAGCATTTAACACTTGCAGGATATGGGTGAATATGTGAATAATATCTGGTTTTACATCCTATTAGGTCTGATTCAGGGCACTGTAGAGTGGTTACCTATATCTTCAGAGGGTATGCTCACAGTTGCTCAGACATCAGCAGGAGTAGATTATCTCGTTGCAATCAGAATTGCTATTTGGTTGCACATCGGAACTCTTGGAGCAGTCATGATAGTATTCAGGGAGGAGTGGAGACGGATTTTTCTCGTCTGGGACGAACATGTTCCTGAAAGAAAATTTGTGATACTGACAACCATAGGAACTGGGATCGTGGGCATCCCCGTCAAGGTTTTCCTAGTTGACCTTATCGGTGAATCTGCAACTGTAGTCGGTTGGATTTACATCCAAATCGGTGCTGCTTTGCTCGTCACTGCAGTCTTACTGCGCTACAGCAGATTTAAAGAGGGTGATGAGAAGAAGATAGATGATCTCCCGTCTTGGCAACAGCTTCTCATAGGTTTCGCCCAAGGATTTACCATCATCCCAGGTATTAGCAGATCAGGCACAACTGTCTCCGCACTTCTATTCAGCAGGGTGGATGGGGAGGAGTCATTTAGAGGGAGTTTTCTCATGTCTGTCCCTGCAGTGGCAGGTGGAGTTTTCTTAGACATAATCGGCATTCTTGGAGATGGAGGTGACCTCACCTCTGGGCTAAATTTCTCACTAGTAGCTCTGGGAATTGTGGTGGCCTTCATCTCTGGATTGGCAACCATAAAATTGCTCTTAAATTTTGCAAGGAAGCTGAACTTTGCACTGGTTGCACTCAGTTTTGGGGTGCTTCTGATTTTGGTTGGGCTGTTCTTGCTCCTGATCCCCCCTCTATGATAGGAAGAAGTGAAAGTTCGTTCTTGATTTCAATGAATAAATCACGTGGAAGTGTGAGAGAAAGGTCATCCGCAATCACGTTTATCTGCCCTTCTTGAAACTCCTCACCAATCTCTGGGTACTTTTCGAATAAGTGGTCGAGTACTTCTTTTACCACAGAGCCTTGTGATTCAATTGTCTTTGAACCCACAATTCTTGACAGGTATCCATACAATTTGACTATTACCACAGATTAATTACGTTCCACACGGATAAGAAAGCTTAGGTCGAAGAATGCTCCTTGAGCTTCATTTCATAGTCTTCCTTGAGGGTGAGGAGTTCCTTCTCATGCTTGGATTGAAGTTGTGATATTTTCAGCTCATTTTCCTGTATGAGTTGTTCCTTCTGCAATCTGAGTTTTTCTTCATACTCATTGGTCAGTTCTTTGATCTTCCCCTCATATTCGGATTTGAGCCTGTTCTCAGTCTCCTCTACAGCATGAACCTTTTCCTCCTCGAATTGCTTCCTCAACTCATTGACTGTCTCTGCATTTTTTTCGTTTGACTCGGACAGCTGTTTGTTGAACTGTTCCCTCAACATCTCTTCTTGTTCAGATAACTTAGCATTGAGCTTTCTATCCATCAGAGCAGTGTTCTGGTCTATCTCGTCCTTCATCTTGGACTCCATCTCATCCAGCTGGATCTTGTGAGCCTCGATGAGCTCATTCTTCTCCTTCTCAAAGGACTCCTTTAGCTCCTGCTTCTGCGCATCTAATACCTTCTGGTGCTCAGCTTTAAGTTCTTCGATTTCCTTAGCGGTCTCCTCCCTCTGTGCAGCGAGAGCAGCCTCCTTTTCAGCCTCGAACTTTGTTCGCTCACTAGCTAGCGTCTCCTCGAACTCCTTTGATTTAACCTCGATGGCCTCTTGGATCTTGGACTCGGCGTAATTCTCCTTATCCTTCTCAAGGGCGCCCAAGACCTCAGGAGTCTTGGAACCATCAGGGCTGAAATAGTCTGATAGAGCACTTCTCAGGACTTGAAGACTCTCTATGTATGCAGGTACATTTTCGTACTCCTCATTATCAAGCTTCCTCTGTACCTCTTCAACTATGGTCTTCTGGACATTTGATAGCATAGTTGTAAATTCACTTGGATAGTCCTCGTGGATTCTGAGTGATTGCTGTCCCTCGATCTTCTCAACCTCTGCTTTGATCTCTCTTCCCAACTTATCCTTCTTGCTCTCAGCGTTGATCTCAATCTCGTAAGGACCGAAGTACTGCACCTGCTGGTTCTTGAGCATGTTGAAATATGTGATCTTTCCTCCAAGTTTAACCTTGATATCTGCGGGAGTAGAGGTTTGATGCCTGAGGTGGAGGACTAACTGTTCATGTTGTTCGGGTTCGAAGGTCTGGTACTCCTTGACAGTATCGCCATCTACAAGTTCTAACTCAGATGGAAGTTCCAGCTCTACCCTCGCATTACTCGCAACTCCCTCACCTGTGTTCATCAGGTCAATCTTTACCTCGAAGATCTGGTTTACTACGATGTCTTTGGGTAGTTCACTGGAAATCAACATTGAGGGGAGTTTGATCTGATCTTGGAAATGAGAGAGTACATCATCAACAACTTGGTTCAGGAGCGGCTCAATTCCGCTGAGTTTCATTTTAGACAGAGACGGTCTGATCTGAGATGCTATGAGTCGTTGGGCCTCCTGCAATGATTCATGAGACACTTCTTGAAGGGCCTGTAGGACGTACCCAACTACCCAAACTGTCTGCACAAGGCTCTCCTTACCAATCTGTATCTTTCCTTCGGCGGATTTCTTCTCAATTGACTGAAGTGTGTTCTCATAGACACTCTTCGCCTTGTCATAATCCTTCAACAGAACATAGATCAATCCACCGAGTGCAGCACAGGTCACACCATGGGAGTACTCCTCATAGGTGTTGATGTACATATTAGCGGCTTCCATGAGTTGTTCTCCGACCGTGTTGTAGAGTTTCTCTGCTTCGTCCTTCTGACCAAGTTTGAGGTACCCCAAACTCGTGAGGTAATATGCTTCTGCAGCAGATCGGTACTGTTTCTGCTCTGCATACTTCTGAGCTTTGGTCATACCATTCTTGACCGCAGAAGTATACAGAGTGTTCGCTTTACCGACATTACCATTTGTATATTCAATGTCTCCGTTCTGGATCAGCTTGAAGGGATCAGTCTCCCCCTCCTCGCTGTCTGCACCAATTTTCGCAAATAACTCATCTCTAAATGCCATCTTCGCGCTCATTTTACTATAGCGACTGAGTAAATAATGTTTATCGTGACCGAGGTAAAATTTTGAAGCAAAATCAAATATGTTCTAATTAATCTGGTAGGTCCTGAGTCGGCGCTTTCCCTCCTCTGCGTCCAGAATATCCTTGACTCGATAATACTGGATGAGGTTGGTGGGGAAAGGCTGACCCAGTTTACTACCTGCAATAACAATCACCAGACCATCCTTAGTCACTAACCCCTCTTTGTAGGCTTTATATATACCAGAGGAGATCATCGAATCTGTGTCAAAATAGGTAATATTAGCGAATAGAGGCACCACACCCCACAGGAGGTTAAGTTGTCGCTTGACCTGTGGGGAGTTGGTAATCCCTATGATCGTCTGCTTGGGTCTGTACTTCGAAACTACTCTTGCCGTTCTACCAGATCTGGTATTGGCGATAATAGCTTCTGCACCTAGAGTATCTGCTAGGAGTACAGCAGATTTAGCTATCGCTTCTTCTGCAGTGATGTTGTCCTCTTTCTTGAAGTAGTCTATGGGAAGGAGTTTATCCTGCAAATTCTTGATAATAGAGGCCATGACCTCGACAGACTGGAGGGGGTACTTTCCAGTAGCAGTCTCAGCAGAGAGCATAACGGAGTCTGCACCATCAAATATGGCATTGGCCACGTCTGAGGCTTCGGCTCTTGTTGGTCGTGGAGAAAACACCATGGATTCGAGCATCTGAGTGGCAACAATCACTGGGATACCGTGGAGATTACACTCGTGCACAAGGTCTTTCTGAACGAGTGGTACCTCGGTGGGATCAATCTCGACCCCAAGATCACCCCTTGCAACCATTACGGCATCTGTGCTCTTGAGGATCTCATCTATATTCTTAAGTGCATCTTGATGCTCCACCTTGGTTATGATAAGAGGTAATTCTGGATCGTCGCGTCCGTAGATACATCCAGTCTCATTCTCGATGAGAAACCTTACTTTCATTAAGTCCTCAGCACGTCGAACGAAAGACACGGAGTAGAAATCAGGTTTCAGATCCACGGTTTTCTTCAAGTCATTCACATCCTTCTTGGTTGGGGGATAGAGCCCGATAGGTATATTTGGAGCGTTTATGCCCTTCCGAGAGCTTAGCGGACCGCCCTTGAGGACTTCGCATGTTAGCTCGTCTGTTCCTTTCTTGATAACCTGAACCTCAATCAGACCATCATTCAGGAAGAAGTGATCGCCGATGGATGCGAGGTCAATAAGATCTTTGTACGAGACCGACATCAACTCCTTGTTTCCAACAATCTCTTTTTTCTGCAGTTTGAATGTATCACCAGCAATCAGGTTGTAAGAAGATTCGAGCACCCCTATCCTGATCTTAGGTCCGCTGAGGTCGAACATAATCGGGAGGTTCTCATCAACCTCTCTGATCATTGTAAACCTTCTCCGAGCTTCTTCGATCGATCCATGTGAGAGGTTGATTCTCGCCATTCCTAATCCCTTGTCAATTAGGCTTTTGATCATCTCTGGAGTGTCACAAGAAGGCCCTATGGTGCTCACGATACATCCTTTGAGGATTTGCTTTCTCCTCTTTTGGTCATTCACATCTAGAAGGAGACTATAGAGAATATAAGCTTATTTCCAAGTCAGAATATTACTATTCTCTCTGTATAAATTCCATTTGTGTAGTCTGTTAAAGGTCAGTTTTAATTACTTAGGATATATGGAACTATTGCATGGTATCTAAGGGGTTATTCAAGAAGAAGCAAGGTAAGGATATGAGACTTGCAGTGTTTCCCAGTGATTTAATCGTAAAGGAGACGAAGAAGACGATTGAATCTCGGGAATACACTATGAGTTCCTTAAGCCCTAAGATCTACTCTTCGGAATTTATGAGCCCGAGTATCCCACTGATCGGGATAGGAGGTGCTGGGATTTCAGTTCTTACCAACATAGTTAGCAGGATCAAGGAATACCAGATTGACTACCAAACAGCGGGTATTGATCTGGATTGGAAGACTCTGGAAGCCAATACAAATTTGACACACAAGTTAAAGTTGGGGAAATCAGGAATGGGGACTGTAGCACAATTCAGGCTTGGGACAAAATTAGCTAAGGAAGAGAAAGACACGATCAGACAATTCATGGAGTCTTATCTACAGGAGTTCTCGTACAACTATAAGCACGATATAATCTTCTTCGTACTCGGATCTGGTGGAACTGGAGTAGGAGTAGGCTTGGAAAGTATGAAAATTGCTAAAGAAATGGGTTACAGACCAGTACCAATACTCATTCTTCCTGATGAAAACGAATCTACAAGGGTAAGATTCACTGCAGCTGCAGGTCTCTATTACTTCAGCTTTGCACCAGGTGAAAGGTCAGAGGGTCTGATGACTATAATAATTGACAATCAGATCTTTTATGAAAATAATAAGAAGCTACCAGAAGAGGAATTGCTGAAATACATCAACAGCAGTATTGGAGTTACCATCGGAGACCTTCTCATTTCAACGGAGGTAAGGAGTGATGGATACTCAACTAATTTAAATGAATTCCTCGAGGTCTTCCGAACCGTGAAGGGAATTGGTTCAATTATGGACATGACATCATTACCTGATGCGAATGAGCTTAACTCATTTGTCAAGCAGAATATGGATGAAAGCATTGCCTATTCCGCAGATCCACGATCCTCCACTAGATCGTACTTCATGATTCAATCGAACAAGAAGAAGGTCACAGCTATTGACATGAGAAACACCCTCTCGCTCTTCCAGAACAGTGATGTCTTTCCGAAATACTCGATCTCTGATATCGGGGAGACGGAATATTTCAGGGTTCTGTCGGTCTTTAGCGGAGTTCAAATGAATAAAAGACTCCGGGATCTGATGTTAGAAGCTGAAGACAACCGAGTGGATATTTTGGAGAAAACGAAAGGAGGAGAAATCAATAGCTCTGTGAATCAGAAGATTGAGAAGATAAAGGATGGGGAATCCATAGATGTACATACTGCGGAAGAGATCAGAGATACCCTTGTGAAAGAGGTTGTGGCCAAACGTAGAGGTGAGGCATAATGAGCACAGCACCAAAAATCGGTCCGTCATTCATCGAGGAACATCCTGTCAAACTGAGGAGGAGTGACATCAAATTCGACTTCGAAGATTTTCTGGAAGAGGTCGAAGAGGTTTTACCAGAGGGAATTGATAGCAACTACTACTCCTTGATAAAGGCACTCCAGAATCCATTGAGGAATCTCACAAAGCTTCCAAGAGCGTTGAGTACACTTCCGATCAACGCTCTCCTCTTCCAGCCACTGAAGACGATTTTGATCATATATGCTATACCACTACTCATTTCTGCACCAATGATGTTCCTGAGTATCATGGCGTCCAAACTTGCATCCAGAGGTAACGCAGGAACAGGAATCGTCTTTACCATCATTACCATAATTGGACTGGTTGTCACCCCGCTGTACATGAAGAATCTGTACACATCCTTTAGTAAAATGATCGAGAGTAACAATGTAAAGTGGTTAACTGGAGGGTTAAATCAGCCATTCACAAAATATTACCACAGAAGATGGCCGAAACTATTCTTCAGATTGAGTTTCCTTATTCCGCTTGTACTGGAGGTCCAGATGTTCGTGATAGGATTATATACCAGCAGTACACTCTGGTTGAATATCGTCTACATAGTGTTGACGCTAATTGGCCATGTCGGGATGGCTATCGTGATCTACGCCAACTTCATGACACTCTACTTCGTCAGAGTCAATACTAAGTTGTATCTTGAATTACTAGGGAGAATCACAAACAAGGTCAAAGGATACACGGACGGACATGAGAGCATTCTTACCAAAAACACGTTCGAGGTTGTCAAAGTATTGGCAGACAGTCCGGGACTGACTGTTGAGAACCTTGGTTCAATACCCCTATTGAGCTTCTTTACAACTGTTCTTGTCGTGAATTCAATGATATTCCTTCTAGGGGGTCCGCTCCTCTCTAACCTGATCGAGAACTTTGCAATCTATCAGAGGAACTTGGCGATCAAAGCATTGGCATCAGACCCTGACAATACCACTAAAGATATCATAGAGGGGGCGGCTCTAGCGCTGCTTGATGCGAAGAAATTCATGTTTACACTGATTTTCATCGTTGCTATGGTAATCTCCTTCGCCCTATCACTTACACAGATAACTCCGATCTTTACGATTTCGGGAATCATGGTAAGGTTTAGAGTAAAGGCCCTGACAGAACTGGATCCCTATATCTATGAGGACTTGACCAACTTTGCACTGAATCGGAATATATCAGAATTCGCGGACTCAACCACACTGAATCTCTTCATACTCAGGCAGTACATCGGGAGTATGAAGACAAGACCGGTGAGCCTGTTCAAGCTCATATACTTCTCGTCACTGTTCCTGATCTACTCCTCAAGAGTGATTCCAGCACTAGTGGCTACATTCGCATAGGTGGACATCATGCTGGCAAGACTACACTTAGTAAGGCAATTTGAGCTCAGTATCATCTCCTGCGGAGATGCAGGGATGGAACTTGGGGCATCAATTATCACCCTGCTCAAATCACTGGGGAAGGAAATGCACAAAAGCCTTGGAATAAACAGTGGTAGAATCGATCCGGACTTGGACAAGGTGTTCAAGAAATACGTGAGTATTGATCCAGACACCGGTGGGTTCGCCCATGATCTCACATCTGCAACAGCAATTGCAGGCTCCAGCTACGAGACCTTGAACAAGAGCATTGGAGGGATACTTCCCTCTAAGAATGGAATTCTGATGATCACTGTAGGAGGAGGGGGTACAGGTATAGCTAGTGCGATGGTCGTTCTGAAAATTCTTCGGGAGATCTACCAGCAGACACCACCGGTTTTCCTTCTACTCCCAGAAGTTTTTGAGAACTCCCGGGTTCACTACAACGTCTCACAATTCCTCTACCATACAGTCTACAGTAATAATCCCATAGGGAATCCTGTGATAGTTATCGATAACAAGGCCACAGAGGGTGAGTACAAGGAACCATTTGATGTTGTTGCAAAGAGGAGGATGGAGATCATCCCGAAAGCAATTGCAAACCTACTTTATTCTGCCTTCACAAAACCAAGGTATGAGGAGTACAACGCGGAATTTCGAGACTTCTCCGAGGTAATCCACACTTCGGGAATTGGAGTGCTCGTTGCAAAGGATCTAGAGAATGACCAAGGTGAGCTCAATCTCAGGTTTGACGACATTCTCTTTGACTCGATAACGGAGATTACCAGCCTACCTCGTGAAAAGATCGCAGAAGCTAGGAAGGTCTTCATATCCATTCTCAATGTTGACATGCAACAGTTCCAGTTCACAGTAGAGGCAAAGAAGATCAAAGCACTGTTCAAGGACACCTCGCCGTATCTCATCTTCGCAGATTCAGAGGAGGAGGAATCTAAGAGGCCAACGCTTAATGCTATAGTCACGGGTCTTCCGCTACCACCGAGGGTTATACAGATCATGAAGATCGCAAGGGAATCGAGGAAGGATATGATCTTCAAAGAGATGGAAGGTTTAGAGGTTGTGAGTAATCTGGACACAGAGAGGGTAGCAACCCTTGAAGAAGAGATTGAGAATTCATACCTCAAGTATTCCTGATTTTGTACATTGAAGCCATAAGTCTCAAAAAGACTGAATTTACATGTAGTATGTTTGAAAGATAGAAAATTCTATGGCATCTACAATCCTAAAGCAAGGGGAGGGAGAACGAAGAAGTATAGCGAGAGGATTATTTCAGTTCTCGATGATCATGGTATCGACCATATGATTGAGTCGTCCTCCAGTATTGAGGATGCCAGATCCAAGGTCGAACAAGCGCTCTCTGAGGGATATAATACTCTCATGGCAATCGGAGGTGACGGTACAGTCCACCACATTGCTAATATGGCCATAGAATCAGATACACTCTTCGCCGTGATCCCTGCAGGATCTGGAAATGACTTTGCTGCCTCTCTCACCATGACCAACGACATAGATAGATCAATCGATACTCTCCTCGACGGTAAGGAGATGAGACTCAGTACAGTGCGAACAACGACATCGGATGGAAGTTTCTGGACAATAAATATCGCGGATGTTGGTCTAGGAGCTAAAGTGGCTTACTCTGCCCAGAGAAAACTGAAGTGGATGGCTGGACAAATCAAGTACGACCTCATCTCCGTTTGGGAGATATTTGCCCACAAAGCCTTCAATGCGAGGATAAACTTCGATGGGAATGAGGAAGAAATCCCCATGCACATGCTGATCGCAGGAATGGGACAGACCGCGGCTTCTGGGATGAATTTTCTCCCTGATGTCAGATTCAACCATGACACCATGCAAGGGGGGATTATTCAGACCAATTGTAACAAATTCCAGATGGCCAGGGCTCTCCAGAAGGTGAGGATGGCACAGCATAAGGACCTCCCATATATCAGGATGTTCAGAGCGAAAAAGATAGAGGTTGAAGTTCTGGGTGAAGAGATCATGGTCGAGTCCGAAGGAGAGATGAGGGGGACAACTGGGTTGACTATGGAGGTTGTTCCCGAGAGGTTCAGGGTAATTGCTCCTAAAGAATTCCGGTTCGAAGATGAAAACATCATAGCGGTAAAGCAGAAATACAAGACCTGATTTTCCTGAATGTATTACTAAAGATAAAAAAGTATGAAGTTCAGATGATCCATTACGGAGAAAAACATGCGACCTGAGCTAAATCTACGTCTCTCTACACTGAAGAGGTATGCGGTGTATGACTGCAACGGGATGGACATAGGTGAACCTATAGATATAGCTCTAGACTCGTCAGATGAATACCGAGCTGCACATATCATTATTGGAGGAGGATTCATCGAAGAACTACTCGAAGAATTAGAAAGAAGGGACAACATCGACGAGTTCTTTCATCTCTCACAGATTAAGGAGGTATTGAATGAAGAGATCCACCTTACAATCAGTGAGAACGAGCTCAGCAAGACCGACAGCTCGGGTAACCTACCAGAGAACCTCATTCGTTTTACTGAAATACATAGGATGAAGGTTCATGACGAGGAAGGCAACCCATTGGGTGAGACGATCGATATCGAATTCAAGAATGGGAGAACATATCTAGTGATACAAGATTTCTCATTTAACCGGAATATGAGCTTCTCGAGTGACTACAAGCAACGAGTAGATTTTATCATCCCAATATCCAAGATGACTATCAAGAAAGATGAAATAGTGGCACCACTTAAAGCCGATAGAAGAATGGAACTGGTTGTGGAGAATCTCAAACCCAAAAACAGGGGAATAGACGCAATCTATATCTGATTTATTTGGAGACCACATTACTTCGAATCTCACTGGGGAGCCCGAAGTGGTCGAAGATCGTCGGATCAGACCCATCGAAGACACGGTCATCCACGATCAGACCATCACGCATGGTCAAGACCCTCATCCCCTCCCTCAGCTTGGTTACATCATGCGTCACCATGAGGATAGTAGGTCTCCAGTCAAGATCCTTGTTGATCTCAACCATGAGGTCAATAATCATATCACCAGTAACAGTATCTAGGTCACCGGTAGGCTCGTCTGCAAGAAGCAAGGCAGGACGATTTATCAGTGCTCGTGCAATGCCGACCCTCTGCTTCTCACCGCCCGATAGTTCCTCAGGATAGTTAAGTAGCCGGTCACCAAGTCCAACCTTTTCAAGGATCTCCTTTGCTAGTGGTCTTCTCTCTGCCTTAGGGGTATTAGCAATGAGTAGCGGAAGCTCGACATTCTCGATAGCGGTTAACATATCCATAAGGTTGAAGTGCTGAAAGACAACACCAATCTCGGTCCGCCTCATCCTGGCAAGGTCGTCCTCACTTTTCTTGGAGAGATCAATACCCTCAAACGTCACGGTTCCAGACGTGGGTTGGATCAAACCGCCAATGAGCGAGATGAAAGTGGACTTCCCAGATCCTGACTTCCCGAGTATTACGACGAACTCACCCTTGTCAATTCTGAGATTTATTCCTCGTATTGCATGGACAAGGGTCTCTCCCGAACCAAAGTCCTTCTTTACATCAATCATTTCTATTAAATTAGACATAATCTACTCCTCCATATCTGCGGGCTCAAGATAGACCCTGTTATTCTCTATATGAAATCTCACATAGTTCTTGATCCCAACACGTTCCCTCACTTCCTGAGGGATGCGAACGTTGCCAAATTGATCGACATACGCTACCTCCTCTCTCTGCGATGTCTGCCAACTATCTGCCACCAGACCATCCATGGTTCTTTGAATCCCACTTATCTGCCCATCAAGTATCTTAAACGATTTCTGAGTAATTCTCTCGAACCTGGAGTCATGTGTGACAACGAGCATTGTCACACCCTGATCCCTGTTTATCTCCTTCAGGTAGTCTATAATCTCCAACGTTGTCTCAGAGTCTAACTCACCAGTTGGCTCATCAGCACACAAAACCTTGGGCTCGTTCGCAAGGGCTATTGCTAGACCAACCCTTTGAGCCTCTCCTCCAGAAAGCTCTCCCAATCTATGATTACGCCGATCGTAAAGACCGATCGCCTTGAGCAATTCCTCTGTTCGAGCCTTCCTCTTATTCCGCGGATATCCAGCAATACGTTGAGCAAACTCTATATTCTCCTCAGCAGTCAAGACTGGGAGAAGATTTCGTTCAGGAAGTTGCCACAGGAATCCCACAACCTTCATACGATACTGTTCCATCAACGACTGTGGTAATGCCTGTATAGGCAAAGGTCCTACGTTGACACTTCCCGCAGTGGGTCTGGTCATACCACCAATGATGTTCAGGAGGGTAGATTTACCAGCGCCTGATGGCCCAATAACCGAGGCGAACTCCCCTGGTTTGATATCCATTTCCACACCCCTGAGTCCGATAATCCCTTCCATACTGGCAGGGTCTTCATACACCTTGAGCAGATCTCTGGTCACTATGCCATAAGGCTCGGGATCCTCGAAGGAGAATTGAATGTCGAATTTTATTTGATTACTCATGTCAGTCACCTCTGAGGACAGATCCAGTTTCCTGTCTTGCTAGCTTTAGTGTAGGAATTAATGAAGCTACGACCGACGCCAGAATCATTCCAATGATAAATACATAGAACGCTGGTGGGAAATAGAAGACTATGATCTGCACTTGCGAACTATCTCCAAAGCTACCAAGGATTACAAAGTACCTAAGGATGATGAAGGTCATACCTACACCAAATGTTATCGCATTGAGCAATATGAAAATAGATTCAGTTATAAGCAGTCTAAATATCTGATTTGAGACCATCCCTAGTGCACGATAGATCCCAATTTCACGTGATCGGTCTGCTAGACTGATAAACGAGTAATACCCAATTGCAACGACTGAGGTAATAAGTGAGATGAAGATAAAGCTTGAAGAGAGTAATCGCAAGGTAGTATCAAATATACTACCCTCCGAATCTCGATTTGAGAAGGAGATTAAACCCAAACCAAGTAACGACATTTCATGATCTATCTTGTCAAAATCCACAGAATCATCAAATTTCATTAGTATGCTAAAGTAGACTCCTGATGAGAGAGAGTTATTTGTAATACTAACCAATGTATCAATGTTCATTACAATAGGTACTGGGGCTTCAGGAGATCCGTCATTATATGTCTTTACTATGGGAAACAGTTTGAAGAACCCACCGACCTTCATACGTACAGGTTTGTTGGAAATCCGCAGGTCGGCATCGGATCCTACCTCATATCCCCTGAGCTTTTTCATCTCTGTACTTGTGAGGAATGTATCATTAGACCTGATAATATTCACTAAATCTGTAAGTGATTTGTCTGCAAAGCTATTTTTCCAATACAACACATTGGCCACAGAGTCAGGATCAAGACCAATAGCATACATTGATGAACTCCCATAACGATCTCCGGCTCCGGCTACTAAGCTTACTGCCTTGATCCCCTCAATGTCCCGAACTTTCTCTATCAACTCTTTGGCTTCGGTATAATTGCTGGTATGAGTATACGCTGTATCCTTAGCCCCGTTGGTGTATGCCCAAGTCTGTTGGTATGATTCCTCTACACTCCCAGGCATAGTCAGGAACAAACTCGTGACAACTATGCCAAAAACGAGAATTGCAGCCAGTCGCGATGCAGAGAATTTCGATTTTCTCAAATTCCTTGTTGCGAGGGCAAACATATCACCCCTCTTTGTCCAGAGCAAGTTGGATATCCATCCTGCGTATGATGGGAAATATCTCTCTACTATCAATGTTGTACCGAGGATGAACCCAACAATGCCAAATGGAACAGTGATATAAACAAGAATTAGGAAAATTTCAGGAAGTCTGAAGTAGCGTAGAGCTTCAATAATTACGTACTGAAGGATTCCAATAAGGAAAATAATAAGGTCAATATTGTACTTTCGGAAGAACGATTTCTTATTCTCCTCGGCAATATTTCCCTCTTCAATTGTCATTTTAATTAATGAGAACACATTTGTGATATTTAGATCAAATGACAGGATCATCCCGACTAATGGGACTTGCCAGTACCAACTCTGAGGAATGACATATTCTTGAAAGGTGCTAACATTTCCGAATGTCTCAACTATCATGTTGTTAAAACCTATGAAAGGTATACTTAACAGCATTCCTACTGCAATTGAGATGACGGAGGACACGATCAGTTCAAACATGACCATGCTACCGATCTGGCTTTCCATGACACCACGGATCTTAGCTATGGTCATCAACTGCTCCTTACGTTTTCTGACAAGATTCACCGAGAAGTATATTAAAAAGAGTGCCAGACCAATCACAGGCGCGGACATTATAGAGCTAAAGATTCTAATAAATGAGAGAAAATTACTGACAGATCTCAATTCACTTTGAAGGGGTGATATGATATAAGGATCACCTCCAATTTCGATATAGAGGGTGTCTACGAGATTGTCGAGATCTATCACATAATCTCCAATATCCGTATTTTGTAGATTTGGAGAACTCAGATAGTAATTATATATTTCTACGACATTAAGACCCTTACCCATGGCTTTATCGATGAAGCTAGTGTAAAATTTTGAGTGGATTAATATTATGTTGTTTGCATTGTTGATATCACTGTAATCTGTTACGTAAAAATCACCTAGAGACACCTGCCTGCTAAGTTCAGTCGAGATTTCACCATTCGCTTGAATTGGGATAGTAGTATTGATAGGATTATCGCCGTATGATTTTATCTGGATTTTTTCTATGTTAGTCTGGTGCGTAGCCGAGTATTGGGTATACAATGAAATATTGACCCCGTCTTCATACTTTACATTCAGATCAACATACTTGCTTATAAGGTCGAATTTCTCCTTAGTTAGTTCAATAACAAATGTATTCTCTAGAGACCCAATAGATGAATTTGCAGTATCTACGTAGTGCTCATAGAAACGTCCGTATGTGAAATTTTCGTACTTTGTTACCTCAAATCCCTTTGACTCTATTTTACCAATGACACGATCGTTAAACTTAGGGTCCTTCCAAAATATTGGAAAACCATCAATTTTTCTGTCCGACTGAGAGATCGTAATCCCGGGCACATTAAGTTCATTGACTTTGTCCTCAATGATTTTTTGATTTAAACTATCAGGTACAATGAGTGCCTGACTGATGATAATTATGGCAAGGAAAAGTCCAATAGCTCCTGCTACAATGTACTTTTTCGTCATCTTGGTATATTTCCACATTAACCAAGGAGAATACTTAGAGATCTCCTTCCTTACCCCATTCTTCAATAGAGTACGAAGAACTGCTAGAGTGATCATCACAATACCAGCCACGAATAATACGAGAAGATAAAATCCCCCGAATAGTGCATAGAGACCTCCAGCATTTATTGACGCTAGGAGGAAATACAGACTTTTAGGTATCTTCCTACCCTTTTTAGATAATCTTTCAAGTGAATTACCTGACACGGATGCACTTATAGAGTAAAATTATTTAAAGGTTCCAATATTGGATTCATCTGAGAGAGCACTAATTATAGATTTCACTACATTCATAGATATATCGCTTTACAATAAACTTAATATCAAATTCATCCGAATTCAGGATGTGACTCCCCAAACTATAGCGGAGAAGATTCTATCTGCTCACTCTGTTGATAACAGGCAGGTCTACGCTGGAGATAGAGTTGACGTGAATCCAGCAGGGATACTCTCGAATGAGATGCTCCCGATGGTCTCGATCGCAAAGTTCATGCAGACAGGTTCTAAATATGTCCACGATGTCTTCAAGAGGAATACCTTAGTAATTCTCGATCACGGTGGATTTGGAACAACGGACAAGATGATAGACCTTCATCAGCTGACTCTCAACTTCGCAAAGCAACACGGTATTCGGGTCGAACCTGCAGGAGCAGGGATTTCCCATGTGGTCTTCCACGAGAAAGGAATGGTGAAGTCTGGTGACCTAATCCTTGGAACCGATAGCCATACCGTCACCCACGGGGGTTTCAACGCGTTTGCCAAAGGAATTGGCGGTAGTGATCTTGTTGAGCTGATGGTAAAGGGTTCTACATGGCTTGATGTGCCCGAGACAATCAGGGTAAATGTGACAGGTAAGCTCAATAAAGGAGTCTATTCCAAAGACCTGCTACTCACAATGCTTGGAGAGAACTCAACCGAGTGGGGAACCGATCGGTGCTTCGAGTTCGTGGGTGAGGGAATACTCGACCTCTCTCTCGAAGCAAGGCTCACAATGAGCAATATGGCTGTAGAGATGGGCGGAGTCGCAGGAATAATGCCCCATGATGACAAGTTACAAAGATATCTTGAAACCAGGCCCCTGAGGGGTCAACCCAAACCGACCGCATCGGACAACGGGGCAACATTTTACCAAGAGTACGAGATCAACGCCTCGGAGGTTGTGCCAGTAGTGGCCTGCCCGCCCTCTCCTGACAACGTGAAACCAGTGAGTGAGGTCGGTGATGTTGAGCTAGACCAAGTATTCATCGGATCCTGCACGAACGCACGTATTGAGGATCTGGAGATCATGGCTAAGATCATGAAGGGAAAGAAGGTCAGCACTCAGACAATTGTTATCCCAGGATCCTCAGCTGTAGCGCTAGAAGCGGCCAAGCGTGGGTATGTCGAAATCTTCATGGAAGCGGGCGCCTACTGGTCATACTCAACGTGCGGCGCATGCTACGGCGGATCACTCGGAAGAGTCGGACCGGGGATGACAGCCCTGTCCACAACCAACAGGAATTTCATAGGTAGGATGGGGGGTGACTCTACCAGCAAAACCTATCTTGGTTCACCTGCTACTGCTGCAGCGTCTGCAATAGCTGGAAGAATTGTATCACCGGAGGAATTGATATGATCGATGTAACAGAAATCAAAGGAAAAGCCATGGTCTTTGGTGATGGTATGAACACAGATATTATCATCCCCAGCCAGTACCTTGAGGACTCAGATCCGAGGGTCTACTCCAAGTATGTCATGGCAGCGGTGAGACCTACAACCTTCGATGAAGTTCAGGAATGGGGTGACACTATTTTTGTCGGTGGGAATGACTTCGGATCGGGATCTTCACGCGAGCAAGCACCAGATGCCATCAAGTACGCAGGAGTGAAGGCGGTTGTCGCAGAGTCATTTGCCTCCATCTTCTTCAGGAATTGTATTAACGTAGGTCTTCCTCTTCTCGAAGCCCCCGGTATCAAGAGCATGGTGGGTGAGGGAGATGAGATCATAGTCAATCTAGAGACGGGATTGATACAGAACCTTAGCAATGGTAAGGAGATGACTGCTAAACCTATCGAAGATTTTCTCCTCAACAAGCTGAAAAAGGGTGGACTTATACCCGAACTTCAAGAGTATGTAAAAGCGAACAATCTGGATCAATAAGACTACGTGTTAAAATAATCACAAGAACTCACTAGATGCGTATTGTTTTTATTTCATTATGTCGTGTTTTGTTTGATGTCGGAAGAAAGCGTTGATTTATCGGCTAAGGTAACCGAGCTGGAAAATGAGCTGGCAAAGGCTCGTGAGGAATTGAAATCCAATGCAGAAGAGCTAAGTAAAGCCAGATCAGAATTGGACTCAATGAAGGCAGATCTCGAATCTGCTAAAGCAGAACTGGAGAGTGCAAAGTCTGCGCACTCCGAGATGGAGAAATTGAGATCAGAACTTGAATCCGCAAAGGCACAGGCTGCGGAAATTGAGTCACTGAAGAGCCAGCTTGAGGAAGCAAAGGCAAAAGCATCTGAAGTTGAGAGTCTGAAGAGTCAGTTGACGGAAGCACAGAGTAAAGTGTCAGAATTGGAATCACTGAAAGCAGAGCTCGAGAAGGCAAAAGCAGACCTGAGTAGCGCAGAGAATGAGATGCAGAGCCTGAAATCAGAGGTATCAGACAAGAACAAAGAACTTGAAGATGCACAGAATAAGATGGCAGAACTCAATGCAAAACTGAGTGAGATGAAGAACGTCGGTGACCCCAACGATGTGAAGGTCCTGCAGGTTCTCGCAGATTTATCACCCGCCAAGGATATTTGGAATGTACTGAAAGAGCAGAGGTCCATTAATATGAGGAAACTCGCTATGCAATCGGGTATGACATCCGCTGCCATGAGGGAATATGTCGACAACTTCGAGAAGCGAGGCTTTATCAAGGTAGAGAGCTCTGGTCCCGAGGATCAGGATCCAAAGATCACCGTTAACATCTAATTCTCGAATAATCTTTAGTTTCAATATTTCTTAATTCCCAAAGAGTTCTAAAGCAAAGTCTGCATTATTCTTCAGCGAGACTGAGAACCCAGGTTCGAAGCCAATTATTGCAGTTTTGAAACCTCTCTCCTTGAGCTTTACCAATATAGGGGTGCACCGTGCATCCCTGCTACCTATAACCAGAATATCGTTTCGATTTCGCTCTGCCACATCAAGCACTGTAAGTCCGAGTTTCATGTGGAGATCACCCGATGAGACAATAATAGGATTGTATCCACTGTTTGAGATTGCCTGTACGAGCTTAGGGCTGGCGTTGGAGTTGAGTATGGTGAACTTCTCGTTTATACTTCCCAGCTCTGATACTGCTTCCTCAATATCCTCAAGACGAACCTGTTTGTTTCCAATCTTTCTCAGCATATTCGGACCGTCGATTATGATTGAGACTCTCTGTTGTCTCTTGAAGAGATTCTTTACGAATTTCCATCGGGTACCCGAAGACGTCATGGACTGCGAGTTCATTAGATTGCCTCTGAGAATATCTCCTTCAGTGAGAACGGTGATCTGGCATTGTCGATCGTCCTGGCAAAGACGAGTGTACCATCCCTGCGGATGGTGATGTATCCTGCATCAGCGAGTTCCACCAGACTTCTGTGCACAATCTCTGAGGGCAATCCCAATGACTGGGACATCGCGTCAAGCGGTACCTCTCCATCTATACTGTCAAGAATTGTAAGAGCCCTGAATTTGGGGTCATAGGTGAGGATTTTCTTGAAGTAATTAATTGATTTCTCGTACCCTTCCTTTACTTCTCCAGAGAGAGTAATCTTGCCCTCGTAGGTCTTCAGCTGTTCAGAGGCCTCCTCAAGTTTGGACTCTAAGGATGCGATCTTTAGGGTGAGCTCCTCAATATTGCTGTCTTTCTCAGAGATCTTCTCAAGGTTCTGATCATGTCTAGCACTTAACTGGTTCCTCTCCTCGGTCAGATTCTGTACCTGTGCCTTTAGCTCTTGGATCTCGCTATCGGTCTTCTCCTTATAGCCCTCTAGGTGGTCGAGCTTTAGGCGAGTCTCGTCAAGCTCCAGTTTGGTTCTCCTGAGTTCCTCGTTCTTCTCAACTCTCTCGGTCTTCAGGGTATAGAGTTCCTCCCTTGTCTTCTCCAGTTCTTGCTGGAGCTGATCCATGAACTCAGATGATGTGGCAGACTGGCTGGCGAGTAACTCACTCTCCCTTCTTGTTAATTCTTTGACTTGTGCCCTGAGGTTCTCGAGCTCACTCTCGAGGTCGCCCTTGTAAGAGAGTTCACTCTGGAGCTTAAGAACTTCAGCCTCCTTTCTTGCATAGAGGTCTCTGGTGTCATCAAGCTCAGCATTAGTTTCCATGAGTTGCTGACCAAGTAGGTTAATCTGATTCTCCATCTGTGACATACTGGCTGCGGTGTTCTGGTACTCTACCATCTTTTCCTCCATAGTTTGCCGGAGCATCTGGAGCTCGTTCTGAAGTCTGATGTTTTCAGATTGTACATCCGAGAAAGACTCCGTTTGCTGGAGAAGGGTCTTTTCCATCTCTTCGGAACGCATGTCGAGCTCACCCTTGACATTGGCTATCTCTTGAAGTTCTCTAAACTCATTGAACACCTCTTCACGCACGATGTCAAGGTTGACATAGCCCCTCTCGATTCCTTCCTTTATAGTCCGTGTGGCATATGTAACTAATCTGGTATGAATTGTGTTCCTGTAGAACTGCACAAAGGTCTCCTTGTATGCCTGTGATAATCGGTCAACATCGGCGTAGGAGTATGTAGACTGACCCAGTTGGGCGAACTGTGTCCTGATCTCCTCGGCTTTTTCCCGAATTCTCTGCTCGATCTCAGCCCTTTCACTAAGCATCATATTCATGAATTCTACAATGACGTCCCGGACAACACTAACTGGACTGTCCACATCGTTTGGAAGTGTACTCATAATCCCAATAGAACTGTGCAACCATTTGGTTTTAAACATTGAGTATACCTGATCAGGATACTACAAATTTTGGATAGCTAAATAACTGACCACTTGAGCGTATAGATGTCTTTCAATCCTAGGGATTCACCTCTGATGAAATTGAGAAATGTGTGGATAGGAACGACAGGAACCCGGGCACCCTTGACTTCGTACCATCTAATCTGGTGATCCCGCCAAGTGACTATTAGAGGAATGATCGTGACCTCCTCCTCAGCCCTTACCCAGCTTAAGTTAGGGTCGCTGTAGATATCAGGTAGCGCCTCATGGAAGAGGTGAGATCTCTCTACCTGCTTCGCGGCGGCAGATTCGATAGGGGATTTGGCAGTGGATTTGTACCTCTTGCAGTCAATGAGAAGGACATTCCTGCTATGTCTCTCCCATGCAAGTACATCCAGTTCAAGGTTCGATCGCCTTGAGTATGGTGATTTGAACCTGAAGGTACGCTTTGACTCCCACCCCGATTGCTCAAGTATCGCGGTTACCAGCTCCTCGAATAGGTCCCACGAAATGTTCTTCACTATCTTGTCAAGAGTGATCCCATTGCGGATAGCATCTATCATAAGCTCGGTGACCGACCAATCCATCTCTATCAGGGTGGACACATAGTCACTCGTTGTGGAGCTGAATGTGAATACCGGCAGCCTAAGTAACTTAGGAAAAGTGTAATCCCGAAGGATCTCAGGATGCATTGTGATTTCAGAGAGAATCTCAAGCTGAGGAATGGAGGCGTACTTCACCCGTTTGACCTCGTCCTCTAGGTCGCTCAACCAATCGGGTGAATTTGGCTCCATAATTGCATCATCAGGCAATTGGATTTTAGTCTTTTTCTTCTGAAGTATTTCTCAGTAAATCAATCTTTTTTTCGCTAGATTGATCACACAGGGGTACAACGAGAGAGGCTGTAGGTGGGAATCTGAAGACTTCGAAAATGAGTTTCCATATAGTTGTCCTGAGGGCTTGTATAGACGTTTGAGAATACGTCTACTGTGGAAAAAATCGCTCAGGAATTGATCTAGAATATCCTAGAATACTAAAGCCTTATAACTTAGGAAGAGTAAGGAATCTTGTCGATGTTTTGCGGTGAGAATCCGCGTGAATCGGAATTGAAATCGGGGAAAGAACGATATGCTGAACCAGATTTTTAAACGAGATGCTCAGAACGTACCAACAATCAAGTTGGTAATATATGGACCTTCACTTGCTGGTAAGACGACCCTTTTGTCGATCTATTCCACGTTGAAGAAGGTCGAGAGCCCGGATCAAATCTATTCTGATCTCAAAAAGATTGAGCAGGATGGGAGAACCGTTCTCTTCGACCAGTCCGTTTTCGAGCTTCCAAAGGGACAGGGCACTATGCTGCCGTTACTGAGATATGCACTATATTCTGTCGCAGGGCAGGAGAGATTTAGGGACACAAGGAAAGTTGTACTCAAGGGCACTGATGGTCTGATGATCATGCTTGACCCCACCAAGGAGCAGTACGATTTCAATAAGAGCAGTCTTCAAGAGATCGTGGCCCTCCTCGGTGCCGACTTGACTTCCGGGAACCTACCGTGGATACTGGTAATCAATAAGATGGATCTTCCTGATGAGGAGAGGACACCAACCGACGATATCATGAAGCTCATGGTAGAGGTGGGAATGGTAAAGAACATCGGAGAAGCCTACACTAAGCTATATACAATTTCCTGTAAGCAGGCGAAGATTGACCTTCTGGCTCTGCCAAAGAGACCCGATTGGGCAAAACTCAAGGACGGTTCAGGACGACTCAGGAGAGAGGCCAGACCCGATTCGGTAAAGGAGGCAGCAGCACCAATCGAGCACCTAACCAGACATGTCGTGGAGCACAAGATCAGGAAGTTACGTGAAGCCAAAAAGAAAAGTTCTCAGTAGATACAAAGTAACCCATTAAATAATCTCGTCGCTAGTGTTAGATATTGAGCATAGTAGTAAAGAACCTGAGTAAGAGTTTTGGCCCCATCAAGGCATTAGATGGAGTAAACTTCTCCACACCACCGGGGAAGATCATTGCGCTCCTAGGTCCGAATGGAGCGGGGAAATCGACTCTGATTAGGTTACTCACATCAATCATGGTTCCTACCAGTGGAACTGCAGAGGTCTACTCCCATGATATCCGTGAGGACCCCGATTCAGTCAAGAAAATTACCGGACTCCTTCCCGAGGAGTCAGCTCTCTACGACAAGTTGTCAATCATCGAGTACTGTGAGTTCATAGGAGCACTCTATGATCTTCCAAAGAAGCTAATTCACGAGCAGTTTAACTACCTAGCGGCACGTCTTGGTATCGAGTTGTTGAGAGACAGACTAATAGAGACACTATCGAAGGGACAAAAGCAGAAAGTCTCCCTCATCGTCGCTTTCCTCCACTCACCCTCTCTCCTCCTACTGGATGAGCCTATGGCCAATCTTGATGTCGTGGCTCAGCTCGAGGTGAAGAAGATGCTGAGGGAATATCAGAGTCAGGAGAGGACGATACTCATCGCTACCCACCTCTTGGAAAATGTCAAAGACCTCTGCGAGACTATTGTCGTCATCGACAAGGGGAGGATTAAGTTCGTCGGATCAATATCTGATTTCAGGGGTGATCACGAGAACCTTGAGGAAGCGTATCTCTCTTACTTCGGAGGGAACAAGGGGTGAGTACACCAAATTGGAAGGCAGTGTTCCTCGCGGAGTACTACACGACAACATCCAAGTTCAGAAAGTACAGGTCACATCTTCCATGGATATTCATTTTCGGCGTGGTCTTCTTCTCCTACTTCCTAAGATCTGTCATCGATTTCATCAGTGGAGACGTCGTGGTCAATCAACCGCCAATAGAGAGGTTCTACGCCATTATTTCGATATTCAGCTTCTTCACTTTCTTCGCGCCAATTGTCAGTCCACTAGGGAGAGTAGTCTATGATGGCAATGCACAATCGAGAAGAGAGGTAGCTCTCTCTGCACCGGTCAAACCACATGAATTGCTCTATGGTAACCTACTTTCCAACCTCGTCTTCTTTCTCCCGTTTTACGT
>JALWRB010000464.1 GCA_027077875.1 Candidatus Heimdallarchaeota archaeon | reverse complement strand
AGACGAGCGAGACCTTCGAAGCATGCTCCAATCTCAGCTGCAGAGGTGTTTCCTCTGGGATTGGTGCCACAATAGATCTCTAGTCCGTCGGAATACGTATCGTTGTCTGTATCGAAGAGTGCAGGATCGGTGTCGGTCTCGTAGACCTCCAATCCGTCGAATAGACCGTCCTTGTCGGAATCTGGATCTTGGATGGCATTATCTGTCGTACCTGCTTCTACCGTTCGGTAGACATAATACTCTTCACCATCCATGAGACCGTCCCCATCTGTATCTATCTCCATTCCGTCGATAATTCCTGAATTATCCACATCATCATCGAGAGGACTAAGACTGTAGAACATGAGCTCTGCTCCATCGGGGAGTAGGTCACCGTCAGTGTCACTGTCCAGTGGATCGGTCTTCATGAGTGTGTTGTCACTCATTGTACCATTTGTAACATTATACGGTGTGAACCCATTAATCTCCCATTGGTCTAACAACCCGTCGCCGTCTGTGTCATTCTTGTAGACAAGAGTTCCATAGACGGCCCATTCTTCGAAGTCCGTCAATGTATCATTATCGGTATCTGGAATGGTTGGATCTGATCCGATCAGCAACTCCAGTGTGTCATTAAGGAAGTCACCGTCGGTATCGACCTTAACCGGAGACGTATTGTACGGCTGGATGACATAGAACGCGATATATGGATTCAGGGCTGTGGATATGTTGGCAATAACCAGTTCCTGACCGTCCAGCATACCATCTCCGTCTGTATCTGAAGACAGGGGGTCAAGGTCCATGGCTTCCAGTGTGGGAATTAGTCCTTTCCCGAGCCACATCTCCCATCCGTCCGCAATTCCGTCTAGATCTGTATCACTCCGTGTGGGATCGGTTCCGAGTAGCCATTCATCATAGTCACTCATAGACTGTGATATCTCTCCATTCTGATCTAGCGTCAGTAAGGAGTCCCCGTCTGTATCCCATTTTAGAGGATCTGTGAAGATCAGGTAGGTTGACCCGTTGAACTCATAGGGCAGACCCATAACCTCGTCTCCATCGAGGATTAAATCCCCGTCTGTATCCTCGTTGAACGGGTCTGTGTAATAGATCATGATCTCCTCATAGTCTGTCAGGAAATCATTGTCCGAATCCTCGTCTGCAGGTTTGGAGAAGTACTTCCAGACCTCGTCATAATCGAGCAGACCATCGCCATCAGTGTCCCTAGAGAATGGGTTAGAGTGGTAGATGAAAAGCTCCTCTCCGTCCTCAAGACCGTCAAGATCTGTGTCAGGGAGGAACGGATTGGTTCCATACTTGAAGTACTCATCACCATCTGAAACACCATCTCGATCTGTGTCAACCGATCTGGGATCAGTCCCTAACTCAAATTCCTGAAGGTCACCTAGACCATCACCATCAGTATCAGGGTTAAGCCCCCATGTGTGATTGGAGTCGGGTCTAAGCATTCCTTCAAGTCCATCAATAAGTCCGTCTCCATCAGTATCTCCATTGAGCGGGTCTGTCGGTGGGGTTCTGGACAGTTCATATCCGTCCGAATTGAGGAAGAACCCAAATGGAGGATTCTCTCTCTGCTCGGGGGTTACTCCTGTGTCACCATCACTGTCTGGGTTCGTAGGGTTGGTTCTCACCAACTCTGGAGGCAGTGGCTCACCGGTATCGGTGTCAATGTAGGTTACCCACTGTCCGTAGACCTCGACATAATCGCTCATGTCCATGAGGAATGGATCTGCCATTGGAGCGATCTTACCGTCATATGTCTGCCAGTACGAGTCGTCGTCAGTATCCGCGTCTAGAGGATGGGTGTATCCTCCATTGAAGATGAGTGCTGGATCAGGTGTGTAGTTAATCTGCTCTGCATCTGGATCGTCGTTGTTCTTGCTTAGATTGTACAACTCTGGTCCGTAGTAGATCCCAGATGTGCCCTCCTGACCGTCAAGGAGACCATCTCCATCTGTATCGGGATTCAGAGGATCCGTTCTGTCATCATAGGGTACCCCACCGATCATGATTTGAGAGACCGTTGGCGTGATCCCAGTCATGTTATAGACATGGTTGACCTCATAGTAGTCGGTCAATCCATCCTCGTCGGTATCTGCGACAAATGGATCCGTACCGTAGATAGCTGCCTCCTCGTAATCCGTTAGCTGATCGAAATCACTGTCTGGATTCAGAGGGTCTGTCTTCATGTCATACTCGGTCTTATCGTCCAATCCATCTCCGTCGGAATCTGGATTTGCGGGATCGGTCTTCAGGGTCTGAGTCTCGAATTTGTCATCAAGACCGTCTCCATCCGAGTCAGGGTCATCCCACTTCAATCCAGGGGTTGACTTCTCGTACTCATCACCAAGGCCATCCTCGTCCGAGTCGAGTCCTATTGCACCTTCATCTGCTGCTTCTTGCGGCGATCCAGCTGTCAACTCTTTCCCTAGAGGTGGAGCATATCCACTCGGAGACCATTTGAAGTCAAAGTCCCAATCCCAGAAGAGGAAACCGATTGTCACGGTTATCGTCAGTTGAATTGCGACGAAGACACGTAGCGGTCCCGGTGATATGAGGTCTTGGAGTAGAGTCAGGGTTATTTCTAATGTCCCTGTCAACTTCAGCTCTGCGATGAGTATATCTATTCCTAGAGAGACCGTGAAGCCAAGGGTGAACGAAATCGTCATCGTTCCTGTTTCTGGCGCATTTGCCGTTGCCGCACGTTTTATGACCTCTATTGCTAGTGTAAATGATATCGTAATACTTATCGCGTCTAATCCTATGTATTTCCCAATCGCATTCAGACCTCCTCCTACTCCTCCTGTGATGAAGTCAAGAAGTGTGAAGGTTCTAGATATGGTTATGGTGAACTTGAATCCCCACTCGATAACTTTGAAGAAGTTATCTGTGCTAAATACGCCGTTCTGGAAGGAGAAGAGAAGTAGCTTGAACCATCCCTCTCCTGAGATCTCAAGTTGTAATCCGAATGCTTCTAGAAGGTACGTTATCAGGGACTGCTCTCCTGAACCGAAATCTTCAAGGGCGAAGCCTGCTTCAAGTACTGGTGCAATATTGACGAAAGATAATGCCTCTCGCAAGATATCTCCTGCGGACATGTCTTTGAAGAATGTCGCACCACTAAAGACCACATCAAAGATTATACTCAGAAGTTTATCCACATTGAACTCTAGGTTGAGTCCAACGGAAAGATATAACCTGATTGTGAATAAGGAGAATGGTCCTATAGCAAGCGGGATCTTTATGTCCAGAAGATCGAATTTTTGGTCTTCAAGAATCTTAAGGAGGTCTCCCGTGAGTTTGTTCACCAAGTCTGTAATTAGACCAGCAAGCATCTCTGAAAGTTTGCTGAATAATGTCCTGAATCCACCTGTGAACACATCCCTTATCGCTAGGACAAATGGAATTATCTGCCTAGCAACATCTTGATAGGCTACTGGAACAAGTGGAATAATAAGATTCAGAACCTCCTCCAGTGATGGAGGGCTGTCTGAAATTCCGAGAACTTGTCCGAACACTGCCTTGAGCAGTTCAACATAGGGATTCAGGTCTACCTCTAGTACTTTGGAGAGGATGAAGGTTCCTCCTTGGAGGAGGGTCATCATAAGATTCTCCAAAGCGTTGTCATTCGATTTGGTAATGAGCTGGTACAGTAGCGATATTGCTTGCCCACCGTACTTCATCGCGTCCTCTGCCACACCGTTCAATAGAATTGGTGAGGTTTCTCCTTCTGCAAGAGCAAGAGATGGAGCGGCGTACAGCAGTGGGAATGTACCCGGTTTTACGAGATTCACCAGGAGTTTGAAACCCTCTGTCAAAAGTGTTGACAAATCTGGAATCTGGTTCATGAAGGAACCAAGAATTGTTTTGAGATTTGGTGGGTTCTTGATGAAATTGACAACTGCCAAGAGTGTATTTATGATGTTCTTCACTGTGTCTTGAGTTGAACTAGAAACGATATTCCACTGCGCAAGGAGATCTACAATAACTGTTCCTAAATCTCCTAAGCCAGATGGCGAAGTGAAGTCAGTACTGGAAACTGCAACGATAAGGGTTAGTAGGTCTTTGATTGCAGTCTCGAATTGCGTCCCCTGAATTCCTGGAATAGCGAGAGCATCAGTAAGTGAATTCTTGAAGTCACTGACTGAGTTTAATCCGCTGTTAACTGCATTGGAAACCAAGAGCATGACTGCATCTACATTTGACCTAAGTGCTGTCATCTCCATTCCTGTAATTTTTTCAAACAGATCAAATAAGACGTCCTCAATGGTAACATCATCGATAAGACCAGTTGCAGCGAGAACTCCAGACACTGCAGTCATGATAATCTCAACTTTGTCATCGTCAAGTCCTAGCTTTGAGCCAAGGAGGTCTGAAAGAAGAGCAGGTCCATAGTTTGTAATCAGCTCTTTCAGATCAAAGTTGGTGATCAGGTTTGTGATCATACCTACCATACTTGAGATGTAGCTGATTGCATCGGTAACTTCACTCGCAGATAGTCCAAATACTGTGTTATCAGCCATCAATGTCTCGATGATGGAGGTGAGCATATTCTCGTTTAGAACAGAGAGAATGATGTCGATAACACTGCCTCCATCTTGGATCTTGTTGAAGATATCCGTACCAATTGAGAAAGCGCTGCCAAGTATGTCCTTCAGGGGAGTACCATCAATCGTGACAGATTCTGGTACCAAGAGGCCAATAGCACTCGATATGAATGAGGTAATATCATTACTATCTCCTCTGAGCAGGAACAGCGCGTCGATTAATAGATCGATGTACGGGTCAAATTCGTCCGAGATGGGTAGCATCGGTCTGACCTGATCAATAAGTTCCTTGATCTTTGAACCCGAAGGGTCTGAAATTGCTCCAACTAATGCAGGAATAGCCTGTATCCCCTCAACAATCTTCTCTACGACTGACATGTCCAGACCGATTTGATCTCCAGCAAACTTGAGAAGCTCACCAAGCAGACCATCAAGAATTCCTCCTATAGGTCCTCTGAGACCGGTCTCTTCGGGAATAAACTGGAGGAGGAAATCTGACTCGAGCGAAGCTTCAGACGGAAAGATGTCAACTCCATAATTGGTCGCTACCTCACCTGTCTCCGCATCTACGTATCTCTGCTTCTCCTCATCGAAGATCATTCCGGGTCTTTCGGCACGGTTCAGCTCAACAGGGTGGTCATTCATGAACTTGTTCACTCGGGCTTCTCTGGTTTCCGGTGCCTCTACACCCATTGGGTTCGAAGCGGAGACCGATGTTGCAGCGATCTGATTGAAGTTGTCCGCGAAGTACTGAAGCGTTGCCATCCGAACATCATTTCCGAGAAGACCATATCTTCCCTCCATATCTTTCTCGAGAACGTCTGCGAGTGTCCAGAGGGTGTAAATATATAGCTGCTGTGCATCGATCACCTCGTCACCAGATCCGAATATTCGGGTCGTATCGTAGTCACCGAGGGACTCGAATAACTGGGCTGTATTCCCAGTTCCAAAGATATGATAAATGTCGGAATATTTCTTTATGTTCGATGAGACCTCATCCCAGGAGTATTTTCTCTCCTTGTAAATTTGGTGGGTCTTCAACGACTGGTCATCAGTTGGGAAGACATATATTGCAATCTTGTACATTCCTGTGTCAAGAAGGGTATTTATGTCTCTCAACTTGTTGACTGGTTGAGCGACTATGTTCGGAGTCATTAGACCAATTGAGTCTAAGATCGACATAGCCGTGTTATTCGACAATTTATCATACTGATCATAGAATACTATGATAAAATCTTCCTCAAATTGGTAGTAGTGAGAAACTTGCTCCTGTGTAAGTTCCACACTCTCTGTCTCACGGGAATATGCCTGTGCATTTCCGAGGACTGATAATCCAAATAGGAGGATGATCATAAATGTGTATGATACTCGTTTATTGATTTTCATCATTACCACTTTTCTACTAACAGATTTCTGCACTTTTGTCGTACTGAATATCTGTATTTCGTAAAACGAGTAACGCGTGTAATTATTTAAACGTCCCTTAATTCAGGGTCAATTGAGGATAATTTTCTGAGAAAGTCGTAGGAAATATTTTAAAAATGTTCAACCTATTTTGACATTTCTTCCAAAACTTCTCTTCAGATTACCAAAATCCCAAATTCAATAAAAACTCATCTATTTCAATAATACGGGGTTCGACATTATGTTTTTACACTATTAGCTTTCAATTGTTGGTGGAATATTTCCCAAATTGATCTAATTTTACCAGCATTGATTACGAATCTCGAATTATTGTTGCCATATTCTCTATATATACCCCAATCAACATATAGTATTCAGTGTGAACTAATGTAGAATTTGCGACAAAAAACTAGTCATTTTCTTTCGAATAGCTTACAACCGGTGGCTCCAGCCTTCCCCATTCATCCAGTGCTGATAGGACTCCCTTAAGTGCCATCCCATATTCTGTTAGAGAGTATTCAACTTTTGGAGGTACTTCTGCGAATATCTCTCTCTTTATTACCTGATTCTCCTCGAGCTTCCGCAGCTTGTTGATCAATGAGGTTGGACTTATTCCTTCGAGTGACTTACGGAGGTCCTTAAATCGTTTAGGACCCTCCATTAAATCCCTGACGATCAAGGTTGACCACTTTCCTCCAATTATATTCAACGATTTTTCAATGTTACATCCTGGAGCTCCCATAATTTCCATTAGTACATTTCTTTGTATTAGTAATAAATCTTCTTACTATTTCAATATTCATACTCTTGGCTTCTGTATCTCTGTTTTTATTTTGGAAAGAGGTTAAATTGCCAGAAAGCCAAATTTCATGATGTACGGGCTTGCATTCACAGTATGAAGGTATTGAAACTTACCTTACGATTCATAGGAGTGGTTCAGATTGTTCTCGGTCTGATCTTCATCCTTGTACCAGAGCAGTTTGCACAAGCTTCAAACTTGGAGACAATCCCATCATGGGTTTTATGGGTTTTCACGATGATGGGCGCCAGATTTATTGGCTATGGAATAGGAATGTTTGTCGCGGCAAGAAATCCACGTCAACATCTATTGTGGATTGATACCATGATCTTTATCCAAGCTGTAGACTGGCTCGGAACCATTGTTTTTCTACTTCAAGGTGCAGTGACCTTGCCTCAAGTGTCCACCGCACCCTTCCTCCCTGTTCTATTTGTCGGAGTATTGTTGTACTATCGATTGACATCTCTCAAAAAATAACGAATAGGATTACTCCGAATATCCCCCCTAAAGTTATTGTAATGAACTTAGGGGGTCTTAGGTAATGGTATACTACTACTGCTAGAGGGAAGAGAAACAGAGAGGGCCAGAATTGAATGATATCAAATGCCAAGACCATAATCGATCCGTAGAGGACAGCTATTGAGGAGTTGTGAACTCCTTTTAGGAAGTCTCCATACAGTCTTGATCTTCTCAGTCTCATGCTCATGGTTCGTGTCGAATAGAATAATAGTACGGTTGGAAGGAGGTATGTCAGTAACAACAGTGGGCTCAACAGATATCCTCCAAGAAGGGCTCCGATTAAAATGACGAACGCTACCGTAGGAGTAGGTAAGAGGAATGCAAGGGAAAGAAGAGCCAAGAAGTTGAACTGGTTGACCACTCCGAGACTTGATCCCAGCTCGTCGAGGAATGCTGCGATGGAGAGGTATCCGTCTAGGTACTGCACACTGCTTGTTAGGTATACTATCTTGGTGAATCCAACAGTTGAATTCACATTCGAGGTAGTAAAAAGTAGAACCGTAATTCCCAACCACAGTGTCAGAACTACTAGTTCCCTACGTGTAGGTTTGGTATCCGCAGCAAATGAATCCTCTATTTTCTCATCCTCGAATTTGTGAAGAAACTCAACGGGTTTTGACCTTTGATAATAGAAATTGCTCACACTCAATAAACCTGCTCCAAGAATGATGAAGATTACAGGGAATCCGGTGAAGTACAGGCCAAAGTACAATACCATTGAGATGTAATCTCCCGGTGTCTTAATGCTCTTCATCCTGAACTTATTCACCTCGACGGAGATGATGGCTAGAGTTAGTGGCTGAAAGGCAAGGATAAGCAGGAGAACAAAATTAACCGTATAGATAAGGTGAAAGAGGAAGTAAATCAATGGGGCTAGAGTAATAGTTGGGATTATAAGTCCAAGGAGGGCTGCTATTGAACCTTGGAATCCTGCAAGAACATCCCCTAACTCAAGACTGAGAATTAGAAGCCTAGATCCCGGAATTATGGTTGGTCGTTTGAGAATCTCCTCCAGTTTCTCCCCCTCTATAAGTCCCCGTTTTGGCAAGACATCAAATGCCTTAATATCCCTGAACACGGACGTTATGCTGATGGTTACAAATGCTTTGAGCACTGTGAATGAGTTTGTACCTGACATTCTCTCAAGACCTGCGGACAAATGCTTATTCTAGTTCCTTCTTACCTAGGGGTTCGAGTCTGATGATTTTGACCTTTGTTCCAATCCATGAAGCTGGAAGGTAAATTCTTCCTGAGTTTCCGGACTGCTTCACGATCTTTTCGACAAGCTCATATCCCTCAAAGTGAAATGATGCCAAACCCGTTGCCTCTTTGTGATCAATCTTATCCTTCTCTTCTTTCTTGGTCATGCTGTGTCCTCTCCGCTCTTGAAATTAGATAAAGATTTGGCAATTGTAGCGAATTCTTGATTGATTATTAGCTACCCGTGAAGATCCACTTGTCAGTCCTGTCCTCGTAGATTTCCTTTTTCCAGACAGGGCTCTCAGTCTTGTATAGGTGTATCGATTCCTCCATCGCTTCGAATGCTTCCTTTCTGTGTTTTGAGGCGAGAACCACGAAGACGATTGGGTCCCCAATCGACAGTTTTCCATACACATGGAATATCCTTACACCTACTAATCCGTACTTTTCCCCGACTCTTGTTGCAATGTCTGTCATGGATGTCTTCCCTCTCTCCTCCCAGTGCTCTACCTCCATACCTATAACACGCTTTTTCTCAGAGTCGCTAGTACTGCGGACGATCCCCACAAATGATGTAATAGCTCCGACCTCGTTAGCACTTTCCAGTGACATAAGGTCGTCAGTCAATTGGTTCAAGGTACTATTCAGATCTTCTTCAATCGAGAGGAACCCACCTAAGAATCTTTCACTCATATTTACTTCCTCAGTAATTGTGATACATGCCCGACCATCGGTAGAAGAATATCCATTGCAAGCTCAGTCGCTTTGGGTGAACCTGGAATGCCGACTATGATTGACGTTTTCTTAATACCTGCTACGGCCCTGCTCATAAGTCCAAAAGGGCCTACCTGCTGGTACGATTGCCTTCTGAACTCCTCCCCGAAACCGGGAATTTCCTTCTCGATTACAGAGGAGATAGCTTCGAAGGTGACGTCCCGCTTAGCAAGACCAGTTCCTCCGATTAAGATGATAAGGTCAGTATTGAGGGTAATCTCACTCTCTATCTTGGCCTTGAGTGCAGATACCTCGTCAGGAAGATAATCAATGTTCGTCTTCATGATTCCGTAGTCTACCATCTTTTCTAAGGCAATACGGCCGCTTTTATCCTTCTCTTCTGAGTCTTCATTCATTTCTTGCATCTGGAACAGGGAATCACTGACAACAGTGACTGAGCATACTATGTTTTCCAAAGGATCGGAAGAATGTTCTTGCCAAGCCATAACCAACAAGGTGAATTGATTATTGATCTATATAAAATTGATACAACATATTTCAACCAGAGATCATATTGGGGTCTTGGATTTGGAGAGGACCTTGATGTTCTGGATCTGAGTGGTGGGGTAATTTCCATCATCAGCCTTCTCAAACCTCTTCGAGACATCTAAGATTGCGAGGAGAGCATTCATCACTCCAGCAATAGCCTCTATCTCCACTCCAGTCTTGTCAATTGTAGTGACCGTGACGGTAGCACGTACTCGATCCTCCTCAATCTCGAATTCTACTTTTACTGATGAGATCTGGATCGGATGGCACATGAAGACCAGTTCTGGAGTTTTTTTCACTGCGAGGATTGCAGCTAGCTTAGCATTCTCCAGAACGTCACCCTTGGGATTGGTCCCGTTTCTGATATGATCCAAGGATGTCTCGTTGAGGATAACCTCACCTGATGCAACCGCCACTCTCTTCATAGGAGGTTTCGAGGAGATATCAATCATTCCCTTCAAATTTTCCATGATTTGGATAATGAACCCACCGCTTTTAGGATTTCTATCAACGACTGACCATTGAGCGGATCAAGGATGGGAAAGTGCGGAGATAGAATGGATATAGCTGAGGTGTCCGAAGAAGCCGAATTGCAAGCTTTCCTTGCTCATCGACGTCACCATGCCTTTCGATATCTGCGAGTAGACCCTTTCGATCGAGGACATCGAAGAAAGAGTTCATTTGAGCATCTGACAGATCATTCATGTACAATCTGACTTTTCGCTGTAACCAGAGATTTCTATACATAGTCTTTTTCCATCTCTGCTCATATCGTCGAAGAAACCTCTTGCTGAAGTTTCCCTCTGCCACTGCCTCTGCTGCAACCTCCCCTGCGATCTTTCCACCGATACCACCAAGTATAACTCCACCTCCTGTTGTAGGTTTGGTTTGGCCAGCGACGTCACCCACCAACATGATGTTATCGTCGTATGTTCTCTTCACGGGACCTGTTGGGGGTATTCTTCCAGCAATCTTTCTATAGGTATCTGATCCCTCCGTCCGTTCCTTCAGCACCGGATGCTCCTTGATCATTCTCTCCAGCTCTTTAGACGCTCCCTTCCTAACTGTCCCCAAACCAATCTTGGCGCTATCAGTTGACATTGGTATAACCCATCCGAAGAAACCGGGTGCGAACTGCTGACTCTGGTAGACCTCCACCAATTCGCTATCGACATTGTTCAGCCCTTTCATGAAGAACTGAGCGGCATTCACCAGTTGATCTTTTGGAGGACCTACAAGTCCAAGACTTCTCGCAATCTCCCCTCTGACCCCTTCTGCATCGATGACGATGCTGGCTGTGGTCTCTACCCGCTCACCCGATTTGGACACCGAGACGACTACCATCTTACCTTCAACCCTAGTGACCTTTGTGACCTTGAATGGCTGGAGAATATCTACTCCTTCTTTCTGTGCCAATCCTATTAGGTGACGGTCGAATGCAGCTCGATCTGCGACCAGTGCATGTTTGTGTGATTTCTTAACAGTCAGCATCTTTCCATTGGGTGCAATTAGCCG
>JALWRB010000463.1 GCA_027077875.1 Candidatus Heimdallarchaeota archaeon | reverse complement strand
CTGAAAGCGTCAATGAGGTTCTGTGACATGAACGTGCTCAGGGGACCGAGGAAGACTATTCTCACATAACAGACTGGTTCCGAGAAGATAAAAAGCTTAAGGTGCTCCATGCTGTTCTTCTGGAGCAATCAAAATTCCATTCGATCAATACTAAATGTGGAGGTGCGCATCTATCTCGATGAGGTCGGTATAATATAACCTGCAATCAATAGATTTCACAAGTAGGAGACGGGATATTCAGCTCTGCCTTCTCCGGACGACAACAACCGCGACAAGTGTGACCATCAGAGGGAGGAAGGCAAACGGAAGTGCCGCAGGGGGTGTGATGCCAGAGACGGGATCCTCGTTTGATACCCACGAGAGCGAGCTCCCGTCGGTGAGGACGATGGACTTCGACAAGAGTATCCCGTTCTCGTCGAACGAGGCCTCTAGTGTTCGCACATCGAGGTCTCCATCGAACTGGTCGAGGGAGAGTGCAGGTCTTTCGTACTTGATCTTTATCCCACTGTCGACCTCGAAGGTCTCACCATCTCCGCCCAGACCCAAGAGCCCGAGGTTGGTGTGGTCGGAAGCGTAGTTCACCATCGGAGTCCTCTCTCCGTCCACTATCACCATGTTGGGGGTAAAGACCTGCAGTATGAGCATAGCGAAGTCATCTGCGTTCACCGTGGTTCCGTTGATCCTGATCGTGAAATAGTCTCCGAGGGAGAGGGAGGTGAATAGATCTATGTTCTTCCTGTTCTCGAAGAAGAGGATCTCCCCGTATACTCTACCGTCGAACACGAGCTTGCCGAGGTCTGAACCTGTGATCTCGACGGCTATGGTGCTCCCGAAGTCCGTTCCTTGGATCGTCAGCTGCTGCCCTGAGGAGATGACAAAGCTGGCGGAGTAGTCAACGTCCACGTCGTAGCCGATCTCAACAGCTTCTCGTATCTCGGAGAATGAGTAGGTCTTGCCCTCCTTCGAGGTGACGTTCACGCTGACCGCCAGACCTGACATGCTGTAGGTCTTGGAGACACCGTTCCCCTCGAAGGTGACTAGCCCGTTCCCCATGGCCGCACTCCCATCGATGGGGAAGCTTACCCGAAGTCCATTAAGGTCTTCAGAGGTCAGGGGTCTCTGGGTCCCGTTGGCGAACATGATCTCCGTAGGGATCATTGCCATCAGGATGTACCCCGCGTACTCATTGGAATCAACCACCTTGCCATCGAGGGTCACGAGGAAGCAGTTGTTGAAATCGATGTTGTAATCTGTGGCTGATATGGTCTCAGGATTCCCGAAGGCGACATCCGCAAATCTCGACATCGGCACCACCAACTTGATGCGTTCCTCCTGCTTAGTGATTTCGAGAACCTGCTTCGTGGGGGAAGAAGTCGGCGAGGCAATAGACAGCTCCAGCCTGATGGGTTTGACATCCATGAACGCGTTGAGCTCTTCACCATACACCATGACTGGTTCCTCGTCCATCTCCTCGAACGAGTAGGTCGTACCCTTCTCGGTCTTGACGTCAACACTTACCGCCCGTCCAACTCCCGAGTAGACCTTGGAGACACCGTCTGCATCGAAGGTGATCATGTCGCTCTCGATGGAGACCTTGCTGCCTACGGGGAAGTCGAAGTCTATGTCGGAACCGTAGACCTCGTATAGCGGTACGACCGTACCGTTGTGGTACAGGAGCTCCGTGGGTATCATCATCATCATGATGTAACCTGCGTACTCATTGCTGTCGACGACCCTGCCGTCTATTCTGAGCTCGAAATGTGACTTGAAGTCGAAGTCAAACTGCGAGGCGGTGACGGTCTCAGGGTTACCGAAGGCTATAGGGGACAGCATGGAGAGGGGCATTTCGAGATGGTCAAGGGACTCAATGACCTCAAGCTCAAGCGACATGGTCTTCGTGCCAGCTGCATCGCTTATGGCCAGGTCCATCCTGATGGGCTTGATCTCGACCTTGTCGTATAGATGACCGCTGAAGGCGAGGACCGGCTCGTCGTCGACATAGGTGAAGACCTCCTCAGAACCGTCGTCGTACCACGCGACGGATGCGACAACCATTCCCCGACGGATGTCCGTCTTCTCAATACCCCGAAGAGCGTCTACCCCAAGTCCTGAAGACTTCTGGTAAAATGTCAGCTTGTCCTCCGATGAGCCTGAACTCTCGTGGATGATCTGCTGATTCGATTTCAGCCCGAGATCGGCATCCATGGCCTCGGTGTACACGTCGAACATGCTCGCGGTCGTCCCGTTGGTGTAGACGATCTCCGTAGGGAGGACCGCTTGGAAGAGGTAACCTGTATTCTCATAAGGGTCGACCATCTTCCCGTCCACCTCGATCGAGAAGTACTCCGAGACATTCAGATCCATGATCTTCGTGTCGTAATCGTGCGTGAAGGCAACATGAGCAAATGCAGTCTTGGAAATGACGAAGTCGTCCAAGGGTGCAATGCTGGTAATGACCACCTTCTGAGATGAGTTCACAGTGCCGTAGCTCTCAAGCTCTACCTCTATGGAGTTCTTCAGAAGTTCCTTGGTCTCCGCACTGAACTGGAATTTGTAGTCCTCCCCCTCGGGGGCAGCAGTAAGCTCACCGCTGACCGTGGATGGCAGTATAGATGCCAGCAGCAGCAACAGTATTACGTGTGATTTTTTCACAATCACCTATGTAGACAAAAATATAAAAAGAGAACTGAATAATATGCTGCCCCTTGTATAGTATTGGCGGGGATATGATTAAATTGCTATGCGATCCCAGCAGGTGTGCTCCTCCGCCCAATAGTCTACCCGTACAGTAGTGCCCCTCGACAGCAACACTCGGTATTAGCATTGTGCTAGTTTTTAATCTCCTCACCGTACGATCACTCATGGAGCAGGTCAAGGGTCTTCTGAAGAACCGGTTGTCACTCGGGAGCTACCCCGGTGGGAAGAGCGATAAGCAGAAGCACCTGCCACTGTACCTATCCACCCCGTCAAGGATCTCCACGCTGATCGAGCCATTCGCAGGACTGGCAAGTTTCACGATCATCAACTCGCCCAAGACCGGCCGTGCAGTTCTCAATGACATAGACCCCGAGGTCGTCGCCTTCCTCAAATGCATCAACGACAGGGAGCTCCTCAACTCCCTCAAGCAGGAGGTCAGCAGGATATATCCCGTGGCAAAGGAGGACTACTACGAGTGGAAGAGGAGGGAGCCGAAGACGGTGCTGGAGCTCGCCACGAGGAGGGTTGTCTTCCAGAACTGCTCATTCAGCGGTGCGGGCGGGGGGTACTCCCGGGAGAAGGCCGGGAGGAAATGGCACATCAACCGCCCGAAGACGTGGGAGAGGGTACATGTTATCTTCAGGAAGCTCGACGTGGAGATACACAACTCAACGTTCACGGAATTCGTGGAGACCGTCGTCGACCACCACTCGGAGAACAGCCTCGGGGACGCTCCTCTCGTCTACCTCGACCCACCGTACTACAAGGTGGCTGAGAACGGTGTACTCTACAACTACAACTCCATGGACCTCGACGAGCTCATCGATGTCCTCCGGACACTGGACGATGCAGGGCTGCACTGGATCATGTCCAACCGGGATCACCCTTACGTCAGGGAGGTCTTCAGCGACTACCACCAACTGGGTTACAACACCTACAACGACATGGGTAACAAGAGGAACGCAAACCCAGAGCTCCTCGTGAGCAACCACCAGCTCAAAACTTGATCTCAACGGGTGCTCTAATCGTAGTACTCCTCGGAGACTCTCATGACAAAGGACAGTAAAGGTATTACCGCACATCTCCGATCTTTGAAATGGCAGGTCGCAGGGTCTCAGTACCTCTTTGGTGGAGCTAGAAGAGTAGTGTCCCCACAATCTTATGAGGGTAGTATCTCGTCTCAATAAGCCTTATGCTGGACTGGAGCCAGCAGGACTATGTCCTTCTTCCGACAGTACGGGCATTTCTTGTTCGATTTCAACCAGGTTCTTATGTGGTCTGCGTGGGCAACAGAACTGCAGCAGTTTGTCACCAACGCCTCCTCGATCATAACCTGTTGGTAGCAGATGATGCAGGAGTGCTCAGCCGAGTCGATATCATAGTCCGAGAGGATCTCCGTGATCTCGTAGCGCCTCTCATTGTTCACTTCTGCTATCTCCTTGCGGAGGACTTCTATGAGAGGAAATACGGAGTCGCACGCTTTTGCTAGTGCGACGGCACTCTGACCGGTTATGATGGCATTATTACCTGATGTGTCCAGCTCCGAGCACCTCTTCAGAAAATCCAATAGCTTGTAATGATTCGACCGGATGTTCAAGAGGTGCTTCACGATCAAGATATTCGTGGAATATATCGTCATGTTGGGATCGATGTGGTGGAACTGGCCTCTCCCCAACCTAAATATCTTCTTGAAGAGCCCCCTCTTCCTAATCTTCAAATGAAGGTTCGCCCTGATATCCTCGGGGAAGGTAAACTCTGCTCCAAAGTAGTAACGCCTGTGTTTTCCCCCCACTGAGAATGGGGTAATCTTGAAATCAATTGTGTTCTTGGTGATCATCCATGTTCTGAGGTACCTGAAGAATAAACGTCCAACAAAGGATCTCTCCTTCGCTTCTTGGACATTCCTGATGTATTCCCTTGAGACTGTATACCCTGCTGCTCGAAATTCTTCCAGCCATCTTGACCTACTTTTGAGTCCATCTATTACGTAAAAGACAATAATGAACAGCAGGAGAAAAAACTCGAAAATGATGATCGCAAGGATGCCACTATCTATCATCTATACCAATTATGTAGTGAAAAGTATAATAATATTCCTTCTTCTTTGTTAATTGGGTGAATCTTGCCCAAGGTGTACTGTGCATCTGTCCAAGAACATCTCAGATATTCACCTCGACCCAATATATTTGCAACATACACAATTCCAGAGCTTATCGTGAACCTGCTCACCACCTGAAATATACGGGTGCTCTACTGTGCTTGTTCTCCTCGAAGACACCCATAGAAATGACGAGGTCTTCCGTGCTCTTGTGAAGGTAAATGTGCGATAAGCAACTCTCCTACTTACTTACTGGACCAATTTACAGGATCTCAATGTGGTGAAGACTGAACTGGGTCCAGAAGAACAATGTCCTTCTTCCGACAGTACGGGCATTTCTTGTTCGATTTCAACCAGGTTCTTATGTGGTCCGCGTGGGCGACAGAACTGCAGCAGTTGGTAATCAGCACCTCCTCGATCATAACCTGTTGGTAGCAGATGATGCAGGAGTGCTCTGCTGAGTCCACATCGTAGTCCGAGAGGATCTCTGTGATCTCGTAGCGCCGCTCATCATTCACCTCCGCTATCTCCTTGCGGAGAGCATCTACAAAGGGAAATACAGAGTCGCACGCTTCTACTAGTTTAATGGCACTCTGCCCAGTCCTGATGACATTATTACCTGATGTGTCCAGCTCCGAGCACCTCTTCAGAAAATCCAATAGCTTGGATCGATTCGACCGGATGTTCAAGAGGTGCTTCACGATCAGGATATTCGTTGAATATATCGTCATGTTGGGATCGATGTGGTGGAACTGCCCTCTGTCTAGCCTAAAAACCTTCTTGAGGAGACCCCTCTTCCTGATCTTCAACCGGAGGTTCGACCTGATGTCCTTGGGGAAGACGAACTCCGCTCTGAACAGATACTGACTGTGCTGTCCCCCAGTCGAGTACGGAGTAATCTTGAAATCCATCCCATACTTCGAGATCGTCCAAGTACTGAGGTGACTGAAGAATAAACGTCTGCTGAATGGGATGTCTCTCGCCTCCTGGACATTCTTGGTGTAATCCATTGAGACGGTATACCCTGCCGCTTGAAACTCTTTCAGCCATCTCGATCTTATCTTATTCTTATTCCTTGAACCTACTAAAACCAGGGCTGCTATATAAATAGTGAAAAGGATGAACAGAAGGACGGCAATGAATTCCATTGAATTTCTATGTAGTGAAAAGTATATAAATATGTCTTCTTCTTCCATAATTGGATGAGTCCTGTCCAAGGAGCACCGTGCACTAGTCCAAGAACACCTCAGATATTCACCACAACCCAATAGATTCCAACATACACAATTCCAGAGCTTATCGTGAACCTGCTCACCACCTGAAATCAGGAAAGATCTCCTAGCATCTCTGCACTCTGTCACGTGGTAATGACATGGGGTGTACTGGTGAGGGTAAAAGCCGTACATTCTTCAACCTTGCCAATCCTCAACTTTGCCTTTGACCTGATCTCTGGGTTAGCTATGGTCCTCCACTGGAGCAAGGAGGATAATGTCCTTCTTCCGGCAGTACGGACATTTCTCGTGCGACTTCAGCCATGTCCTGATGTGGTTCGAGTGGGCGACGGAACTACAGCAGTTTGTCACCAACGCCTCCTCGATCACAACTTGTTGGTAGCAGATGATGCAGGAGAGCTCCGCTGAGTCAATATCGTAGTCCGAGAGGATCTCCGTGATCTCGTAGTGCTGCTCATTTTTCACCGCAGCTATCTCTTTGCGGAGGACATCTATGAAGGGATAGACCGAGCTGCAGGTCTGTATCAGTTTAGTGGCACTCTGCCCAGATACGATGGTATTTGAAACCCATGTGTCTATCTCTTCGCATTTCTCCAGAAGATCCAATAGCTTGTATTGACTCAGTCTGTTATTCAAGAGGTGCTTCACGATCATGATATTCGAGGAGTATATAGTCAGATTCGGGTTGATGTGGTGGAACTGTCCTCGATCCTTCCCAAATATCTTCTGGAACTTCCCCCTCTTCCTAATCTTCAACTTAAGACTCGCTCTGATCTCATCAGGGAAGACGAACTCTGCTCGAAATAGATGGCTCTTGTGCTTTCCGCCCGTCGAGTACGGGGTGACAGTAAAATTTATCCCATACTTCGAGATCGTCCATGTATCGAGAAAATCGAAGAATAAACGTTTCCTGAAAGGGGTTTCTCTCGCCTCTTGAATATTTCTGATGTAATCACTCGAGACCGTATACCCTGCCGCTTGGAACTCCTCTAACCATCTTGACCTCTCCTCTATTACTCGGCTTGAAGCAGATGGATCTAGGGTTAATAATACAATAAAAATAATATAGATCAAGATAAGGATAATTTCTTCCACTGAATCATCCATGTAGTGTAAAATATATAAATATGTCCCCCACTTCAATAATAGATTGCATCCTGCCCAAGGAGCACCGTGCACTAGTCCAAGAACACCTGAAAATCCTCAGGTACCACAGTCACAATAGGTGACAACATGCTCAATTCCAGAGCGGATCGTGGACCTGTTCACCACTTGGAATCGGTTATGCTTAGTATCCCAGCACTAGCTTACATGATGATGTCGTGGTATTCTATACCCTTGTCTCGGCAGAAAGCGTACAGTTTATCCCGCATCAGCTCTGCCCACGCTCAGCCTGACTCTGACCTGATCACCGGCTGCATGGGGCCATGTCGAACTGGATATGGCCATGCTATAGAATAGCTCATCTTTCTGCATCCGGAATCTATAATCTCAATGAGCCTAAGGTTTTACTGGATCCAGAAGAACAATACCCCTCTTCTTGCAGAACGGGCATTCATTATAGGATTTCAACCATCCCTTAATATGATCTGGGTGGCCCACGGAACTGCAGCAGTCTGTCACCAACACCTCCTCAATCTTTACCAACTGGTTGCAGATGATACAGGAGAGCTCTACCGTGTGGTCCAAGAGTATCTCATCGATGTCGTAGCGCCCATCCTCGATCACAGTTGATATCTCTTCCAGAAGTATCTCTATAAAGCGCAAGATCGAGTCGCATTCCTGTACTAGAGCGGTGAGATTCTGCTCGGTTGTGATCGTATTCGTGCCCCCCACATCCAACTCCCCGCACTTATCCAGAAGATCCCAAAGTCTGTAACGCTTCCACCTGTCGCTCAACAGGTTCTTCACGATCATGACATTCGAGGAAAGTATTGTCAGATTGCGGTTGATATGATGGAACTGCACTCGGTCAGACCTAAATCTCTTCTCGAAAATTCCTCTCTTCCAAATCATCAACCGAAGACCCAATCTGATCTCATCTGGGAATACAAAATTCACCATGAATGAGGACCTACCTCGCTCTCCACCCGTCAAGTACGGGGTGATCATAAAATCAACTCCACCCTTGGAGATCGTCCACTTGCTGATATACTCGAAGAATATTCGTCTTCTAAAAGGGATATCTATCGCCTCCCGGACATTCCTGATGTAGTCCTCTGACAGTCTATATCCCGCTGCTTGAAATCCCGTCATCCAACTAGACCTTAGTGGAAGTTCGTCTATCGAGTCTATTACAACAAGTGCCAGTAGCAAAATGGAATAGAAAATCACAAGCAAGAGGATGGCAATGACTATCATCGATACCAATGATGTAGTGAAAAGTATATTAATGTTTATCCTCCTTTAATAATTGTGAATGTATCTGCCCAAGGACCACCCGCCCAACTTCCCGAAATTGTACCTAATACACTCAATTCCAGAGCGATTCGTAGACCATGTCAGCCCTTGGAATCAGTAGAACTCAATGTACTTGCACTCTGTCACATGACAATGACGTGGGAATCTGTACCCCAGTGAGGGGAAAAATCGTATATCCTTCAACCCTACCAACTCCCAACTCGATCTCTGGGCTGAACATGTGCCTTCTGTCGAACTGGATCCAGCAGGACATTGACTTTCTTCCGACAGTACGGACATTCTCTGTGTGACTTCAGCCATGTCTTGATGTGGTCTGCGTGGACCACGGAAAGGCAGCAATCTGTGACCAATGCCTCCTCAATCACAACCAGTTGGTAGCAGATAATACAGGAGAGGCCTGCCGAGTTCACATTGTAGTCAGCGAGCACCTCTATGATCTCGTAATGCGTGTCCTTCCTCTCCGTAGGCATCTCCTCGCGGAGGATCGCAACGAGGGGGAAGACGGAATTGCACGCGTCTACCATGGCAGAGATGCCCGGACTGGTTATGATGGTATTCTTACCCCCCACATCCAACTCCCCGCACTTATCCAGAAGGTTCAGCAGCCTAATGCGATTCTTTCTCCCCTCCATGAGGTGCCGGACGACCAAGACATTCGAGGAATATATAGCCAGATCCGGATCGATGTGGTGGAACTGTCCTCGATTCTTTCCAAATATTCTCTCCAACCTCCCCCTCTTCCTTATCCTCAGCCGAAGACGTGCTCTGATATCATCGGGGAAAACAAAGTCCACTCTGAATAGGTAACTACTGTGCTTTCTCCCCGTTGAGTACGGTGCAATCCTAAAATCCACCCCATCCTTGGAGATTTCCCACGGGCTGATATGGTCGAAAAATACATGGTCGGCGTGGGGTTTCCCACGTTCCTCCGTGATCTCCCTGAAATAATCTCCTAAAGATGAGGAATTTGATACTTGGAATCCCCCCATCCATCCTGACCGTGAAGTCATCTCGTATATAGATCTAACCCCTACACGGTATGATATGTACATGATGGGAATGACGACCACGAGGGTGGTAATCTCTAGCATCGTTACGAACATTGTAGTGTAAGGCATATAAGGATGAATAAATTATCACTTCTTATTTGCGTCTTATCCAAGGAGCAACGTGCACTAGTCCAATAACCTCTCGGAATTATCCAATATGCAAAATTCCAGAGTGTATTGTGAGCCGGCCCACCACTTGGAATCAGCAGAACTCAATATCTTTGCACTCTCTTACATGATAATGCCATGGCAATGGCTATCATCGATACTACCTATATAGTGAAGAATATATTGATATTAGTCTCCTTTGATAATTACATGCGTATATGCCGAAGGACCACCCGCCCAACTTTCTGAAATTGTACCCAATAAACTCAATTCCAGAGCGATTCGTGATCCAGCTCACCACTTGGAATCAACAGTCTCAGTATCTTTGCTCTCTCACATGATGATGTTATATGTATTACAAATTAATTTGTAAATCTCATCCTCCAGAAGACCTGAATAATTTATATCTCACCACAGATTTACTATATAGGGATGATAGTAGAATGGTTTTATGCCAATAATTCTTATTGCTTGATAGGTCGGGCATGGGATTAATTATTAAATTATATATAATAATCGAAAATATTTATTAATCTAGGGTTGACTAATGCATGGTTATAAAAGGACGAACATTTTTACAATTCTTTCTAATCCTTTTTGTGATGCCAGTCCATTACTTCAAGGGACAGCAGTTACAGACGTGAGTATGAATAAAATACGGATATGTGCAGATGGGCTAGGTGTAACTGATGCATTTCCATCCACTGAAAACTACGATATATCTATAAAATTTGAATATAAAAGAGTATTTGGATCTTTTGGAGACTCTTGGGCATCAGACAGTGATTACTAATTTTACGACTGGTTAGACTAAGGTTGCAAATGACAAAATACTTAGTAATCGTATTTAATACTTAAATACAGTTATATTGCCTGATACGGACGTTGCAGCTAAATCTAATCTTAGTTGGGAATAAAATTACGAGTAAAACTAGTGTGGGGTTGTTTTGAAGAAAAATCCCAAGAATCAGCATATGTTTACTATTTATCTTCTTGTAGTCTTGGACTTGGTTCTTTTGATACAAGCACGTTTACATTCTCTCAAGCTGGAGAAAATCTTAAACTTCGACTAACTATCTATCAATTATCGATGAGTTAAATTAAGATAATAAAGATTTTATAATTATTAAATTTAGTTTGTTTGTGAGGATATTAGTTTTACTAAAATCAAGAAGAAAGGAGTTTGTAGTTACACTTCTTTTTCTTTCGATTCTTCTGTCTCTGACATACGCAGTTGAGTATGAAAGTCAGAACATCAGCCCCTTCTATCTGCATGATGCAATAATCAGATCCTCCGATGAAGCGAAGCTTGAGCCAATGAGTGTATCGATAAGTGGTCGGGTAGTAAATGGTGGCGATCATGAAATTATGGAGAATGCTACAGGGATTTTCCGAGAAACATATTCTAAGTATCTTACCCGTAAAGATTTAAAATTTGTACCTGATAGGTTCGAATTCTCAACAACATTATCATTGTCGGCTGAAGATTATGATCAGGTTAATGTCATCGGTGTATCCAAAGATTTGATAGCCCAGTTAAACCAGAGCTATGGTGGTGTTATTACCCAGTATTCTACGGTCTTTTTTACATCTAATTCTTCCTTGGTGTCGGCTGTGAACATTACTGAAGATATTTCAATAACTGCTGCAAACACAG
>JALWRB010000462.1 GCA_027077875.1 Candidatus Heimdallarchaeota archaeon | reverse complement strand
GGAGAGATTCAGATATCGACAGAAGCGTGATCTCGATCGTGAAGACCGCCACAGGTAAGGATACAGTACTTGTACTCGATCTTGATGGTAGGATCCAATCAATTCCTCCTAGGTGGAAATTGCTCCAGGTCACCACCCTCGAACAGCAGATAGAACTTACTCTCAAACTTCCACAGTACATTAATCCACGCCTTGCGCTGATCTATATTTCGGGCTTCCCAACCTTCCTCGGAGATTTTAGAGGGTACTCTGCTCTGAAAGCAGCAGTGAATAATAGGGTAGCAACATTCTTGATCTCAATTCTCAAGGAGGTCTCCAAAGAGGTCAAAGTACTCGTGAAGACTTACCAGACTGCTGATGGAAGACCGTCTTATTCCACAGCATGCATGTATTACAGTACAAATATCATCTCGATTGATAGGGATGAGGATTCGTTTGAGTTCCAGAGAAATGGAGAAACAGTCACCCTCTAGAGTTTAACACCCATCATCGCAGTGATCGCAAAGAAAGCACCGATGGCAAGTATCCAACCTGGAAGAGCCTTGTAGTAAAATCGAGATTTGTCATTATAATCCTTAGATGCGTCCTTCATGAGGAAGAATCCAAATGCCCCAAGAAACATCAAGAGTCCAGCAACTACACCTTCGAGGAGAAATTGCCGGTCAATACCATTAGCGATAAGTGCTATATTATTCTGAGCGTCACTCGCGAAGGCGATGGGGTTTTCCAGCACATTGTACACACCACCAATGTAGATGTAAAAGACGCTGATGTAGATAAGTGAGTAAATCAGCCACGTAGGAACTGACGTGGGGAAAGACATTTTTAGTTTAGAGAATGAGAATCTCGGTCTTCTTACTACAAATACCCAAGGTACTTTGGTCATTAACTCCTTGCAGAAATGTGAGTTTAAATTATTTCCCCTATATTCAACCATGAGTTGCGAGTTTTCGCGACGGACACGACCTACAGAGTCTCGTTTAGCTCCACAACTTTGTCCAAGATATCGTAGGTCAGTGTGATGTTGGATTCAGAGATGTTCCCCACAACTATGGATTGGGGGACTGAAGACATGGAAAATATCTCCTCCACCATTCGGGGATGATTGATCCCTCCACCATAGATGAAACTTTCCAGCACCCTATCTTTGTCAGAGAGTGGATGGAGGATCTGTTCGATACGGTCGATACCCATAAACTCCTCACCAGACCCACCCTCGAGGTACAACCACCGGAGGTACCGTGATCGATGAGCCTTGATGAATCTATTACTGATGAGCCGTGGGTCAAAAGTAGTATCTGCAAGAGTCCGTTGAGCAGCCATACCTCCCATTGGGTGGTATCCCAATGGTATGATCTTAATCTTTACAAAGGGCTGAAGCACGTGGGTGAGGAAGCGGGATTTGAATCTCAGCCAGTTACTTGTAGAGTTTATCGGATAGGGAGAAAAAGTGAATTCAGGCCCATTAATTAGGTGGGAAGCACTACTCGGGAAGAGACCAACACGGGAGGTAAAGTTATTCGATAACCCTTCAGTGAGCGAGGGAATAGGGGGAAAAAAACCGCCCCTTGTTTCGTCCTTGATTGACTGGTACATCAGAGCGAATGCATCCTTTGTGACATCACGTTCTGACGCACCGAGGAGATAGTAGCAAGACTTCGTTTCATCGTAATTCAAGAACTTATAGAATTCTTCGGGATAAAGATCTATCTTGGCCGGATCTCCAAGTATTCCAAGATAAACGCGACTGCTCATTCTGGTTTTCCGAGGAATCTGGCACTTATTAAGAAACCTGTATGGCCTACCATTCGGGTTGCGGGTCGTACTGCGTTATTCTTGATTTCGATCTCTCTCTCGATGAGCTCAATGGTCTTGATATCGATGAAATTGTTCAGGTTAAGTTCCCTGTAGCATTTTTCCAATTGATTGAAGGTCGGTTGAAAGATGACGATCTTCCCACCAGGGACAAGGACATCAGTCACATGATGGATAACTGACCACGGATCAACCATATCCAGAACTAACGCATCCGCATTTCCAGATACAAATCCATTCTTTATGTCTCTATAATTGAATTCGACATTGCTTATACCCATCCGCCCAAGGTTCTTCTTAGCAGCCTCATAGGCCTCTTTCCTTATTTCGTGAGTGACTACCTTTCCAGTCTCCCCGACCAATTGGCTGAGGACAGAAGTTAGCCCTCCACTTCCCGTCCCTGCTTCGTATACCACTTTTCCAGGAGCAATGTCCAATAGAAGTGAAATCATCGCTGCATCTTTCTCGTAGATTATTTGACTGCTGTGTTTCATATTCCGGATCCAGTCGAAAACCGTGGGACGAACGACATTCACACGCTTTCCACCTACCTTGAAGGTGTATCCTGGATATTGTCCACTTAAGTCCCCCAGGTTGATTCTTCCAAGGTCACAGTGGAACATCCTTTCCTCGATCTTCACCAGCCATCGCTTCTTTTTATTGTGGATAATTAGGACGTGTTCGCCCAAACTAAAAGTATTATTCATGATCGTCACTCTCGTCTATCGTATCTCCGAATACCTCAAGGATCATCTTCCTCTGTCTCTCAAGCAATTCCTCTTTAGTTTTGTCGTCATCATGCTCAGAGTTAAGTCTTCTTAGGATGAAGATTAGCTCAACTGCTGAGATGATAAGGCTGAGGAGAACAGCGGTGACGATAATTACTGTAGAGTAAGGGGAAAGGTGGGGGAATTTGCTCAGAATGAGCTGACTCAAGAGAATGAAAAAGACTATCGTCACTGGGATGAGGGTCAGCTGACTGGTGATCATTAAGGATCGATTTACCACAGCTTCCAACGAACCCTCATGTTAAAAAATGTTCATTTGGGCACAGTG
>JALWRB010000461.1 GCA_027077875.1 Candidatus Heimdallarchaeota archaeon | reverse complement strand
AAGTTGAGGGAAATGAGGATTTTGAGGCGAAGTTCATCATAAAAGACACTACGCCCGCATACGCCAACACAATCAGGAGGATCATGCTTCTTGATGTACCATCCCTCGCGATCCAGAAAGTGATTGTTAGAGAGAACAACACCGCAATGTTCGATGAATATATCGCACACAGACTGGCCCTGATCCCGATCTGGAGCGACATCGATTACATCGAGACAACCGATAGCTGCGAGTTCTGTGGTGGTGAGTCCCCCGATGGCTGCTCTCACTGTACTGTCGAGCTCGCTCTGAGGGTGGAGACAGATAAGAACACCACAAGAATGGTCATGAGCAAGGAGATCATTTCGAGGGACTCCGAGTATTACCCAATCCATGAAGACATCCCCATCATTAAAATGGGAGGAGACCAGAGACTGGAGCTAGACGCTATAGCCAGATTCGGTAGGGGTAGGGAGCATGCAAAATTCTGTCCGGTTGGCACCATTGGTTACCAGTACTACCCTTCGATCAAGCTCAAGGACAAGAAGAAGAAGAATATGGAAGGGATCGTTGAGACATGTCCAAGAGGTGTCTTCGAGATCAAGGGAGACAAAGTTGAGATCGTGGATGAAATGCGTTGTAATCTGTGCAACCTCTGCGTGAAGGAATATCCGGGTAAAGTTGAGGTAGAGGGTGACAGCAGCAAGATAATATTCCAAGCAGTATCTACAGGTGTTCTCTATATCGAGGATATTGTGCTCTCAGCAACAGACATACTCGACCGAAAAGCTGACGACTTCCTCACTACGATACAAGAAGCACTGGACAATCTTGAGTAGCTGGGAGACAGACATTGGTTCCAGCAGAAGGGATTAATAACCACTCTTTACTATCTGGATTCATGACAGAACTAATCTACTACGACGACCCGTATATCCGAGAGATGGAGACAAGGGTCATGGAAGTCCTTGATGATGGGATCGTTCTTGACAGCACGATTGTGTTCGGGAGATCGTGTGGAGTCAAGCCAGACGAGGCCACCTTTACCACCAAGAGTGGAACCTATACCATCATAGATCGTAGGGAAGAGAGTGGGCAAATCATCCACATACTCGAAGAAGGTCGCCCCAGGGTAGGAGAGAAAGGGATATTGAGAATCGACTGGGCTCGTAGGTTCTCTATGATGAAATTGCACACCACACTACATATTCTTTCTTCAGTAGTTCTGGAGAAATTCGACGTTCTCGTCACCGGGTCTGATATCACACCTGAGAAGGCGAAGATCGACTTCGACATGGACCGTAACTTCACAAAGGAGGAGCTCCAACTCATCGAGGATGAGATCAACCGAATTATTAAGGAGGATCACCGTACGACATCTGGGGTCATCTCACCCGAGGAGGCTGAGAAGATACCAGGTTTCATTCGGTCGAAGAGTGGCAAGCTCCCACAGGGTCTCAAGGAGCTAAGGTACACCAAGATCGAAGATGTCGATATGCAGGCAGACGGTGGTATACACGTTAGGTCAACCTCCGAGATCGGTGGAGTGAAGATCGTGAAGCAGAAGAACAAGGGAAGGGGGCGTAGAAGGCTGGAGATAGTTCTTACTTAATGATCTGTTCATAACGATGAGAGTACGCAAAAAGTTGTCCAACTTTCCCAATTTCCCAGACGTACTGAAAATTCCGCGAGCGGAATATTTATATTCGACGGAGACTAATATATAATTAGTATAATACAATGCTTACAATAGCAGGTGAAGGCAATGAGTTTCGGACAAGGATTACCATTCGACAAGATATTTGAGATGATCAGGGAGCAGATGAGAAAGGCTGGTCTGGACCTCACCGATGAGCAGTTCCAGCAGGCACTCGCTGACTTCGAGAGATTCAGTAAACAGCTTGACCAACAGTTCGGAGGATTGCCCATGTCAGGCATATTTTCAACAAGAATAGAGGTCGGCCCTGATGGCACACCCAAGTTTAGCTTTAACTTTGGGAATGAGATGCAGGGAACAGGACCTCACCTGCACATGCACCAAGACGGGTACATCGAACCATACGTCGAGGTCATGAACTACGATGACCAGACACTTGTAATTGTAGAGATGCCAGACGCTCTCGATGACACGGTGAAGGTAACCAAAGAGGGTAATGCCCTTGAGATCTTCGCAGTCTCACCAGCTGGTGAGTTCAGAAAGGTCTTGGATATCACTACCCTTAAGAAGAAGAAACTCAGGAGCCACTCATACAAGAATGGCGTCCTAGAGATCGTGTTCACCTGATGACAAGATCAGAACTAAATGCCTTATTTCATATCACAGAGTGATCAACTGACTCTCTGCTCATCATCTCTTGTCGAGTGTACGTTGGATCGACAGGATATAATACATTCGTTCAGTCCGATGTCCTGAAGACTTATTGCCCAGTGGGATACTGACTAGATGTGGCCAAGGTCTACACCTCAGGAGTTATCTTCTTCCTCCTGCTGTCATTCCTGCGGGGAGTGTTCAGCTCCCTTGTAGGGCATGTGCTCCCTCTGTACGGGGTGGTGGGGACGCTGTTGCTCCTTGCCACCCCAGTTATTTTCCCGAGCTTCACCTACATAGTGAAGAGGTGGAGGATCACAACTAGAGGACAGTCACCTGAGCTAACTCCAAACCAGTCACTTGTCCTAAACATCTTCCTAATAGTCCTCTGGGGAGTTGCTACGATAATTGAAGAGGTTTCCCTCGTCTTCTGGATCTCAATACTTGGAATCGGGACAGTACTCGTCCACCTGAAAGAGATGGACCCAAGAGGCTGGACTATTGCGGTGCTTCTCGACCTACTTGTCAGGTACGCCAACGGGGGGCAGGAACCGATTTTCCAACTGAACACTGCAAGTCTACCTTCAGTCTACGCATTCGT
>JALWRB010000460.1 GCA_027077875.1 Candidatus Heimdallarchaeota archaeon | reverse complement strand
TACGGGGCTCTGGAGTTAGCGTAGTTGATCGCCACCTTCTCGATGGAGATGACGGTTCTGCCCGCGAGTCCGCTGAGGATCACCGCGTCCGGATGGTGGAGCTCAATCAGCTCCCTGATCTTCTGCCGGATTTCACCGTACCTGAGTGGTATGACCTCTCCCACCACCGAGAACCCTCCGATCTCTCTCCCGTCAAGTCGATGAGCAAGCATCTCTGACGGATTGTACGGGTGGTCGAGGAACTTCTCGAAACCCGTGAATAGTAGTTTCTTCACAGATTTCCTATTTCTCTATAATTGATAAGGGCTGACAATTGGGAGAGGTCGCATCCGCACTCGGTGACTTGGATGAATTTTCGCGTCTCCCGCGATCTCCTGATTGAATCTTAAAGTCATCCTTATATTGCAGTGGTCAGCAGATAGAAATGTTCGAGGTTAAACCAATGGCAGAACTTTTACTATTCAACAAGTATTCGATGGACGACGTCGAGGTCAAGGACGAAGGTCTGAGGAAGTACATCAACCTGAAACCAATTATCCTCCCATCATCAGGTGGAAGGCATGCAAGGCAGAGGTTCAAGAAGAATGATGTCCACGTCGTCGAGAGGTTCATCAACAAGCTCATGAGACCCGGGAAGAACTCCGGGAAGAAGATGAAGATCATTCAGGCAACCGAGACTGCCTTCGAGCTGATCCAGCTGAAGACCGGGCAGAACCCCGTGCAGGTTCTCATCAACGCCATAGAGAACTCCGCACCCAGAGAGGAGACCACAAGGGTTTCCTACGGAGGAGTAGCCCAGCACCAAGCCGTGGACGTCGCGCCAATCCGGAGGGTGGATCTCTCACTCAGATTCATCACAGAGGGTATCATCAAGTCGTCCTTTGGTAACATCAAGTCGCTTGCGGAGATCATCGCTGACGAGCTCATCGCAGGTGCGAACAACGACACTAGCTCTCAGGGAGTCCGCAAGAAGCAGGAACTCGAGAGGATCGCCTACTCCGCAAGATAGTTCTGCCATATTTTGTCCTATCTACAGGAAATCCATTTATTCATACAGTATATTCGAATTCAGATGCAGTTCCTAAGTGGAAACAAGTCACAAATTGTTCTGGCTCTGGGGGAGGTTGTCAACGGAGTCCCAAGAGAGGAGCTCGGCAATCGGTTCCTCGAAGAGGCCGACAGCTTCATCATGAACCTCGAGGACTTCCTGCGAAAGGACCTAGGAACACTCCTCCACCTCTTCAACAGCAGAATCATGGTATTCCTGCTCACCGGTAAATTCAAGAACTTCACGTCAATGGACATGGAGGAGGGGGGAAGGTACATCAGCAAGTGGTCTGGGAGCAGAATACCCCTGTTCAGAACTGCTGCTAAGACATTGGCCGCGGTTGCGGGGTGGTCGTACTACTGCAACGACTCGGCATGGGAGGAGATGAACTACCCCGGCAAGACGATTGGTAGGGAGCACCTGACACCAACACTCCTCTACGGGAAGGAGCCTTGGAGGCCTGAGAATGCTTAGGGGATCGCAGATAGAAGCAGGAAACGTGGAGGCTGATGTCGTCGTCATTGGTAGCGGTGCTGGTGGCTCCCTCGCAGCGGCCAGAATTGCCGAGAAGGGGCATGAGGTGCTCGTTCTCGAGGAGGGACCACTTGTCACGAGGGAAGACTTCGACCAGGATGAGTCCAAGCTGGTCAAGATGATGTACAGGAGGGGAGGTGCCCTTGCCACTGACGATATGTCGATCCGTATCCTGCAGGGAAGAGTTCTCGGGGGCTCCACCACCATCAACTGGATGAACTCATTCAGGACTCCCGACGACGTTCTCAAAGAGTGGATGAGGGACTTCGGGCTGGAGGAGTACTCACCTGAGAAGATGGAAAGGCACTTTGAGAGCATCGAGCAGCGGATGAACATACACACCGTCCCGGACGAAGAGCACAGCAGGCAGAACAGGATCATCCTCGACGCAGGAAAGAAGTTGGGGATACACGCAGAGGCATGTCGCAACAACTCCAAGAACTGTATAGGTTGTGGGAAGTGCGGTCTGGGGTGTTCCTACGACGCCAAGATGGACATGCGACTCACATACCTTACAGACGCGGTGAACAGTGGAGCTCGCGTGTTCACAGACACCAAAGCAGAGAGAATCAAAGATATCTCCGGAGGTATGAAACAGGTGACTGCCACGGTATTGGGAGAGAAGAAGATCACTGTTAAGTGCCAGAGTGTCGTTGTCGCAGGGGGGGCAATTATGACACCACTATTGCTTCAAAGATCGGGATACAATCACCGAAATCTCGGAAAGTTCCTCCATCTACACCCAGTAGCAGCATCCATTGCAGTGTACGACAAGGAGATCTTCCCCACCTATGGAGCACCCCACACTGCGCACACGAGTGAGTGGGCGAATCTCAAGGATGGCTACGGCGTGAGGCTGGAGCCTGTGGACCTAGAGGTCTTCCTCGCGGGTGTAAACACACCTGGGTTGGGGAAGGTCCGGAGGGAGCTGATGAAGAAGATTAACTATATGGGCGTAATCCTCGCTCTCACGAGGGACGGGGTGAGCGGGAAGTCCAGTGGTGAGGTCAGGTGGAGACGCGGTGTCAACCTTCAGGGTGGTAGATTCTCCCTGAGACCCCTACCGTCCATCAGGTATAGAATAGATCCAGAGGACCAGAAACACCTGCTCTTCGGCCTGCGGAAGTCCATAGAGATCCACCTCGCAGCTGGTGCCAAGGAGGTCTATCCTACCCATAGCAAGCTGTTCAAAATCACCAAGGCTTCGGACATCGACGGATTCTTCAGGCTTCCCATGGGACCCAACCAGCTAAATGTCTTCAGTGCTCATCCCACGGGGACAGCGAGGATGGGGACGGATCAAAGGACCTC
>JALWRB010000459.1 GCA_027077875.1 Candidatus Heimdallarchaeota archaeon | reverse complement strand
CGTGAGGGTAGATCAACTTTCCTTTGCCGACTTCCTCCAAAGGCAACTTCAGTATAAAATTCCACCATACCAACGACCGTATTCTTGGGGAAAAGGGGAGATCAACAAACTGCTGGATGACATAAAAAAGATTGGGCGGAGAGATGATGGTAATCATTTTATCGGTTCATTTGTTGTAATTAAAGAGACCTCTGCATCCATAGGCTCACTCCCAAAATATCAGCTCATAGATGGACAGCAACGGATGACGACGATATTCGTCCTCCTCATTGCAATGCTGAACAAATTGAGCGGAGACCATGTCATCGACGATGGTGTGAATAAGTACTCCGTGGAGAGCTACAGGGAGTACCTCTTCTTCCCTAACAAGAGAGAAGATAACTACTACAAACTTCTCCTGTCACATACGGACAGAGAAAGTTTCATTAAGATTTCGAGAAACGAGGCAGTGGATTCTCTCCCAAACTCTCCTCTAAAGATTTGTTATGAGACTCTCAGCAGGGAGATTGAGAAGTCGAGGAAAGCGGGAGAGGTCGATATAATTGCCAAGGGTCTAAAGAATATCAAGCTTCTTTTGCTCACGCTCGATCCCCCTGCGGATGACCCACACGCAATATTCGAGAGCCTGAACTCAACCGGAATGGCATTGTCACAGGCGGACCTCCTTAGAAATTACCTATTTATGCGTCTGAAACCAGCAGATGTGGATCGATTGTTTAAGGAATACTGGGCACCCATGGAGAGCCTCTTTGATCCTAAGGAATTCAAGGGGCAGTTCAATATGTTCGTCAAGTCATTCCTCGAGGTCAAGAAAAATTCGAATATCAAGAACGACGAGCTGTACGAGAAGTTCAAGGACTATATCAGAGAGACCGAGAAGTACTATGACCTCCCGCATATCATGAAGGATATGGTACGTTTCGGAAGTCTCTACGCCAACCTGGCGAACTTCACCTACTCGGATGAGGACATCAACAAAGAGGTGCAGGACATAATTGACATCGGATACGATTCCTCATTCCCATTCATGATTAAACTGCTTCTGGACTACGAGGACGGATTAATGACGAAGCCTCAGCTCATCGAGATCCTCGACACTCTCGAGTGGTTCTTCATCAGAAGAATGGTGTGCAGAATCAGTCCAAGCCGAATCAAGAAAATCATGTTCGAGATGTTCGACAGGTTGGACCCAAATTACTATCTCGCCAGTGTCCAGCTCTTCCTCAGGAGTCTGAGGAACAAGGATCGGTTCCCTAATGACGAAGAATTTCTGCAGAATTTTGCCACAGTGGATCTGTATGATCTCCCTGCCAAGAAGATGATACTTCTCAAATTGGAGGAAGCGAGTAATCCAAAAGAGAAGGTCGACCCAGCTTCCCTTACCATCGAACACATACTTCCCCAGAACCAGAACCTCTCTCCCGAGTGGCAGAGCCAACTTGGAGAAGGGTGGGAGAAGAAGCACCAGCTCCTCGTCCATAAGGTAGGGAATCTTACCCTGACAGGCTATAACTCAGAGATGAAGGACCTTCCGTTCGAAGAGAAGAGGAAGTTCCTGCAGTACAGCTCTGTCAACATGAACCGGGAGATTTCTAAATACGAGAAGTGGGGGGAGAACGAGATCAAGGAGCGAAGTGAGGAACTTGCGAGGACAGCTGTCCGATTGTGGCCTTCAATATCGGGTTCAATATCCTCCTCGGGTTTGAAGCAGACTCAAAAAAGTATGGACGAAGGATCTTTCTTCATGAATTCGACCGAGGATGTGAAGGAGATCTACGAGCAGCTCAAGATACTCGTCAGAGGGCTGGATGACCGGATCAAGTACAGTGTCCAGAAGGATCGAATAACGTTTAGACTGAAGCGAAAACCCATTCTTAGAACACGCCCTCTGAAGTATAAACTAAGGGTCTGGTTGACCCGGGATTCACGTTTTGAAGACGAGGATGACGACGACAGACCATCTGTCCGCAAGAAGTACACGGATATAGAATCAGTGAGTGAGCTTGACGATTACAAGGCAAGTCTTGAAGAATCGTACATGTTCGTCAAGCGACTACTGGAATCAAAATAAGATCCCACCTTGCCTATCTGGTTTCGTGATCCTCCTCTGATTTTACCATTACGTCATTAATCATTCGGGATGTAAGCTCTGATACCGCTTATTCAATCAGGCCATTCATCCCGTAGTATGCAGTCCCTCCCCTCTTTCGAGAGTTGGTAGGTCATGCCACCTTTCGTCGGGTGCTTGATGAGCAACCCCTTCTTCACCAGTCTATTCACAGATTTTTTTACTATCTTCATGTCATTTCTTATTTCCTCAGGGAGATATTTCTTCACCCCCCCTATCGGGGTATGGGCATGGGTCGATCCTGACCCATATTCGAAGAATGATTGGAGGACCTGTTGGTCCAATGGCAACACATTTTTTGCCATGTTTTATCACTGTATTTCCAATATATAAGTATGTGGATCTAGTGCAATAATGAAATATTCTGTGGTGTTTGTAGATGCATTCTATTTTTAACTTGCAATCCCGAAGTCACTCCCAGGTAATGAGCATAAAATCCATATATGTTCAATAATAAACCATTTAACATGAGTATAGCAATATTTGTCATTCTCTTGTGAACACTATCATGAAATTGTCAATAGTTTAATATATGTCCAATGAATATTTCAGTATAGGGAGAGCGCAGGAAATGATTGATGACGCTCGTGAGGTCGCCATGGCCAACCGACAACACAAGAGGGAGGGGAGGATCCTGACGATATTAGGTTACTTGAAGCTACACCCACGGCAGTCGGTGTACTCCCTGCACCGGGAACTGGGGTGGCCGATCGCGTCGGTGCACTCCATTCTCAAGGAGCTCGAGGAGGAGGGCCACCTAAAAACCGAGACCGTCGTGGAGAACAACCGGAAGAAGATCCTGTACAGCCTGAGGGTGGAAGAGGACTTCACCCGGGACTACTTCAATGCTAGGACGTTACCCCTGCCTTCCAACATGCGGGCGGCCCGGAACGCGCAGTCCAAGGGAGTCACCGTGCGGGTGGAGATGAGGGACGGCTCCGTCGTGGAGGTGAGGCAGCCCATCGACGACTTCGTGGAGGAGAACCACCTTGTCCTCGACCTCGAGGACTGACGGGAACTCCAAATTCTTCCTCTATGACTACTTTATTCCAAGGCATGAGAAAACGTCACTCTTCTATGATCGGAAGAACCTTCCTATGGCTTTAAGGAAAGCAGGGTCGTAATTAATGCGTCATTGAAAGTATAAGTTGTTGTACACAAAATCCATCATGCCGACCTGAGACCCAATCAGCAAATTTCTTTAACAAACAAGAAGCATATGACTCATGGACTGGTACTCGATATCATTCGACGAGCAGAAAATATCACTCGACGTCAGACCACCGAATCTCAGCCCGTGGAAGGCAACCATTGAATGGGAGAAGATTTCCCGTGTATGCTACAAGACGGGGGAATTTCTTGAACCAGACGACATCTATATCTTCGTCAAGGACAGGGAACAAAGCTACCGAATCCCATCCAATGCCCACAACACCGAGAAATTATGGAGCGAGATACTCAGACGGGGTCTATTCGACGCGGAAGTGGCAGTCCAGTTGATGACGACTTCGGATGAACTACGGTGCTATCCTCCGCCACCCTGATTCTCTCGAACATATCCCTCACGGTAAAGATGTAGGTTGACACCGGTTTTTTTCATACTCTTACTCCATAGTTCACAAGGCAGTTATTATAGTTTTGACAATTTGAGTATTAAAAGAAGACATCATTTCATGACAAATCCAAAATGATTTATAATTATGTAATCTAATTCATTTACTATTCGGCGATATTTATGTCAGTTCTTGAACATCAACCGATGCAAACTGCAAACCAGTACGATATAAAGGAACTCCTCCTGCGATATGGTATATGGGATAAATTTACTAATGGAACTATAACTTGTCATGTCTGTGGTGAGCCTATTTCCTACTCTAATCTTGGTCTAACACTTGAAAATGAGAGAGAGATGAAGGTAAGATTTGTTTGTAATAGGAGAAGTTGTATCAATAGTTACTTCCGTGGGAGATTAGGGTAGAAGGGGGATAAAATCCATTCCAGTAGACCAGACTGTGACGACACTCAAAGGGATAGATTGGTTAATTAATTTTGTAAATCGAATAATCACCAAAGGAAAAAATTTTGTTTGGAAATTACTGCATTACAAGCAAGTTCGAAATTACTCTAAGAACGTCTGGCTACCCCTCATCGAGAACATCTCAAAAGGACTAGAAGATTTCTATTCACCAGAAGCTCTGGACCCTGAAATAGAGGTAGAGCATATTGATACACAACCAACTCGGTCACTTTCTGATGAAAAGGTTCAGATATTTCTCCCACTTGATGATATCAAAAGGTCAAGAGTTTCTCAGGAACTGGAAATAAAGACTTTATCAGTTCTTCGAAGTCGCAGAACCGTTTCGATCAATAAGCATCTTGACATGAATCACAGAGAGGCTCTCGACAATGTTGCTGACAATGAAATTCTCCATGACCTCTCCAATTATCCTCTTCTCCATGACGCATCCTCAGAGGAAGTATCTCAACTAGAGCAAAAATTTGAGGATCTATTCTACTATGGTGAACTCAAACCATTATTACAGGTAGTCAAGCAGGAGTATGGGAATAGAAAGTCTAATTCTAGGACACGTGAAGAGGTTTTGGGAATGATTTCAGACACTCACAATAAATTGATCTCAACAGTCCATAGTGGTGTCATATATAGAGTATCTAGAATCCAATTGAAATTGATTCTTTCCGGAATTAATAGATGGTTTATCCCTAAAAGTCAGACATGGAAGAAACCCAAGTCTCCAAAAGATTGGAAGGTTTTCTTCAGTACTGATGAGGATTTCATCAAGGTGATCTATACAGTTTCAAATATAAAATCTGGAAAATTTGACGAAATGACTAGATCCAATCAGAAGGAATTCAAAATTGGAGATTTGGGTATCAAGGAGTCACTTAAGAAGTACAAGGACTGGGTGAGGGGAATGGGTGGTTTCGAAAAGAGAAAGAGGAAGGGAAAAGGGACATACGGTCCTGCCAATAAGGTTGTAATGTTTATACTCCGTTACAAATTTGACGGGAATTCAATTCCAACGATTCTGGAAGAGGGTGCTATGTACAAATTGATCACAATAAAGGAAACGAGGGAACTCTTCAAAACATACACCACAAATAGAGAATGAATTATCTAAATATGAGCCAAATTACTGGTTCTTTTATAAGCTTCTCCCTATATACTGCCGCGTAGAGGAGGGCACGGTCTTCATGACGACAACTCCAGAGCTCTTCGCCTACCGCGAGCAAAGGGGGATGATCCACCACACCCCCGAGGTCATCCTTCTCCGGTCATCCAAGGTCTCGATGGACGAGATTAGAGATGTCTACAAGATGTGCAAGCTCAACCTCGGGAGCGATTCCGAGGTGACCAAACTTCCCGCACCACTGCACTTGCAGGGCAAATTCAAAAGCAACTGATGGATTCCCCGAGGGGAAGATCGAATTTCCGTGGTTCGTGTAGGTGAGCTCACCGGTCTCTACCGCACCCCACAGAGCGCACTAGAATTACATCAGAATATATACCCGCTGTTGTCATAGTGATGCACCTCCCCGAAATACATAGATTATGTCTTGCAGGTCTACCTTCTTTTCTTAACAGAGATATTTTGACAGATAACCTACAGGAAATAACAAGATTCGATTTCAAAAACAGTGAGTCCGCCTATGGCAATCGTTTCAAAGTACATCTTTATTATGACGAGCAATAAATTTCAGGCTAAGAAGTTGGATTATGAGAATACAGGAAGTTGATGTTGATGTCTACTTGTTCTAACGGTTATAAAGATATAAGATAATTTCTGATTCATTACACAGTAAATATATTCTTCAAAGTATCACATTCACACATACTCATGTTACAGCTTGTGATTCTGGATTTAATTCTCAATACCCTTCACTAATAACAGATGACATGACCCCCCCTCAATATATTTTTATCCTAAAATTACTGAATTGATAACTTATGGGGAAGACCTATATATCACTGCTTCTCATTTTGCTCACCTTACCATACAATTCAGTTGGATTAGAAATAAATCATGATGGCTTATCTGTCCCATCGACTGATATTGACTCTCCTGAAAGTCCTTCCCATGTTAATCAAACAATCAAGGAAATAAATCTGACCAATTCCTCTCTCTATGATCTCAATCTCTCCCTCTCCTATGGGGAGGTCTATGTTGATGATATCCGTGGGGTTGACCTGTTTAACATATCCTATTTCTTTGAGTCAACTCTACTAATCGGATTCAATATGACTCTAGAAGCCCATTCTTACATTCTTGATCCTCTATCTAACTCGTCATCACTCTCTATTGCATATAATCATGATTTAGCTAGCAATCTTTACCTCGACTTCACAATACGGACTGGGGTGAAAGGGACTCTATTAGGTCAAAATGTTTCTCTAGAATATAATTTTGCAAAGAATGTTTCAGTCAACTACCCTATATCTCTAGGAAATATCGACATTTCATTACTTGACATCCCTGTCCTTGGAAACTATCTTAAGCAATTCAGCTCACTTAGATTCGATCTCAGTACGGAGGGAGAGTTCAAACAGAATGGAATAGAACTCTATGGAGGAGTAAATTTCTCCTTCTACTCTAATTTTAATCCGTACATTGTTCTTGGTACCGAGGTTCTATATCGGTCTGAAATCAATAATCAGACAATGGCAGACCTCACTTTAGGGCGGATCGAAGAGCCATATGTGAAAACCTACTCTTACAATAATCTCGCCAATCAGATCGATCTCGAGCAGAACGCGTCACTTATAGGTTCACTTTCTCAGAGGTTAGACATAAATTCTGAGATTTCGTTTAACCTCACTTCTAATGCCTTTGACTATTCCTTTCAAAGCAAATTTGATCCTGTACAAATAAATTCCTCGATATTAGAAATCGCGATTATATCCTCGACAAAAGAAGTATTGGTTCAAATCATGGATGGTGTTCAGAATATCATGAAATCGACAGTATTTACCCTCGAGCAGAATTATACTCTATTAGGATTTAACATATCTGGAGGATTGGAACTGAACCTTCCAAATAATGTTGTGATTGGATACTCTCTCAATCTATCCACTGATATCCGTGCCAATATATCTCACCGTTTCGCTTACCTCTACCCACTCATTGTGAATAACAACTCTATTTACGATATCAAGATCTTTCCCGTTAGAAGTGAAGCCAGCATGGTCGGAGAGTTGAATATTGTATTGTCTCTGAATTGGAATGCCACCAAATTCTCCCGCTTAATTCGGAAGAACTTGTCTGGTGTAATCGGCATTACTCCTGGAAATAATGATATCCGATCAGTGATATCACCATGGCTCGGTCAAATTTACAACTGGACAAGTACGAAGATAGACCTAACGAAAAAAGGAGTGAATTCTTCACTAAATATCGAATTCATCCCATACATGGCTCTTGAATATGATCTGTTCTCAAATCTAAATTCTTCTAAAATGGATGGTTTCGCTTCCATCCGCGACACTGTAACGACCATGCGTACTACTGTAAGGGATGGGACTATCTACAACAAATACCTAATTGAGAATAATATATTTGGGAATATCTCACCCGTGGGTGGAGTACTCCCAAAAATCTCCCTAGAGGTCTCCAAGGGTAAGAGGGACATATCTGTTCCAATACCATCATCCTTCAGGTTCGAGACGAGGGTAAAACAAAGCAATATATCGGAAATCATTAAACTTGAACCAGAAATGTATTTCATGGATGTGGATGTCGTCCCACCAACTATTAAATCCGAGCAGGGGTCTGACTGGTACTACTCCGTAATCGGGGATCGGGCGAGATTCGATATCTGGGATGACCAATCTGGGATTGCCAACATCACCGTTGTAGGCTACTCCAGCTATTTCTTATACGAGAACAACACCCTTATAGTTACCATGGATAGAGCTATCTCTGGCAATTTGGTAATTCAAGCAAGAGACTATGCTAATAACACCCAATCGTTCTTATTTCATTTCTCCTATGACGATAGATCAGACTCCACATTCGATGCTCCTGTCCGTGAAGAATCAACATCTAATGACCCTCAGTATTATCTTTTTATTCCAATAGTAGTAATAGGTGCACTGATCTATGTTTCTAACAACAATAAGAGGAATTGGTGAATCTTTTAGAGGAGGATATGTAATTTCGTAAATCAGTTACATCTTCGGTCTTCTTCTCGTCCTGTGTCCAGAAAATTTGGAATATTTGAACTTTCCATGAATCCTCTAGAATGCTGTTTGAGCATAATCTGATAGATATCTACAATTCAATAATGAATGGTACGATCACCTACATTTATTAATTTATTAGAACTATATTTCATAATGGAAGATAAGGAGCGGTACCACAAGCGTGTTAAGAGTCATTTTATGTTCGCTGATTTCTTAATCAAGTACTACCTTGATAGAATTAAGGAGTCTGAAACTTCTCACAATTTGGATGAATTAGCAAAGAACATGATTCTTGTCGACCAGTTTCTATTGAGACGCATCAAAGACATAGGATTTCACCAAGCAATCTTCAATGAAATTAACTCCGATTATAATTTATATTCAGAAACTCTAAAATTGATCGGAGAGTATTTTCAAACACCGAAGGTGATCAAAGAATCTATTTCTTCGGGTGGATTCTATGTAAAGGTCGTTGCTCCCCAATTGATACTGGAGAGTGATGACAATAAACAATTGAATTTACCAGACATTCTTACTGCATCTCACGATAGCTCACCTATAGAAGAGTACCTCAAATATCGGCTAAAATTAGTGAGGGATAAGAATGATTTTGAACAAATACGAGCGTTAGATGCAGTGCTAAAATCTCAAATAACTGGTGGATACCAAGGTTTTCAGGCACTGGTGAATCAGTACAGTCCAACTCAGAGCCTATACCTAGAACCTTCTAGGCTCAATGCCCTTAGATTTGGTTGAGAGAAAGTTCATTATCGGGCTATATACGATGCATCTGGGATTACATTGCCAGATATCTTCCATCTCATTGGCCACGGATTTATTAAAAGACTTTACCAGGTCCTCAGACAATTTTACCATGTTGAAGACGTTGATCTCATATATTACACCCAACTAGTAAACCACACCTATTCGATCATAAGTCATATGTGGTTCTGGAGGTTACCCATAGAAGAGAAGCTCGCTTGGCTCAACTCAACTTATGAACCAATGGATGCAATTAAACAAATCTCTGCGGATGCAATCAATGAATTTGGTGAGGGAATCATTCATGTGTACCAGTCCCTCGAATCGTATGGACTTTACAAAGAGGCTATTGCACTATTAGACCGGGCCTATCCCAAGATTGACCAGAACATGATCAAGCGGGAGCAAATCGTTCTTTATCGAGAGAATCTGGAATACGCAACTGGGGTGTCATGTGACTGGGGGAACTCCCAAGAATGGGTGTTTCGAATAAGACTTGCTGAATTGAAGTGGCTCAATGGAGGTCCAGATGAAGCACTTGGTCTTATTGAGGAATACAGGTCTATGGAGGAAAGACTCCCCGATGAGCAGAAGGTACAGATTTTGGTAAATTTGATTCAAATGTGCAGAAGAGCCAAGGATTTCATGATGGAGAGATCACTGCTCATTCAATTGGTTAAACATCTTAATCAGAATAATTATGATCCGAGATATCAATACTTTACCGAACGCCTGGATTACTTTATAGCTCTCCAAGATGATTCTCTCTCCGAACAAGATCTAGCTCTGATGGATACGGTGGACAACGCAAAGAAATTGTTTGAGAAAGGCGTTAAGGCCCATTCGTGCTTTGCCTTCGAGCGTGCCATAGAACTTTACTCTAAAGCCCTTTCCTTAGTAAAAGAAACCTCATTTGACGAAATAAGAGACAATATACTGGTTGGGTTGACATGGGCGTACATCTTTGCTGGAAAATTTGATGTGGCTGCCAGAACAATCACTACTATCTCTACCTCAAGATCCCCCGATGACCTCTCCTTGCAGATTATCCTTCACTACACAGATGAGATTCCAGAGATGGTCTCACAAATAATACCCCATTTATCACAGGAAGAGATTATAGTATTTACACGAGTAATCGTCCTCAACTATATCCAGATTTACCATGAGGGTGTCGTTGAATTCCATGACAAGCTCAAGGAATACTGGATGGGAGTGGATCCAGAATATGTGTCCTCATCTCTCTCTACGGACTTCACTAACGCACTCGCGAATGTTGGATTTACACAGGAAGCTATTGAGATACTCTCCTCCGTGCTCAAGACTACCTCAGATAATATTCTGAGATCTCAAATTCAGAATAATCTCGGTACCCTCTACAACAATCTTGGAGATGACAAGAAGGCACTTGAGTTGTACTTTGAGTCCCTGTCACATCACAGAAATAAGTTCCAAGTGTACACCAATATTGTTACATCGTACCTGGCATTGATTGATATAGAGAAAGCTGAAAAGTTCCTCAAATTAGCCAAAGAAGAATTGGAGAATTCTCCTGCATCTGATATTGACTTGAGTAGGCATATTACCCAATCCCTCGTTCTGGAGAGCACACGAGATTCCAAAATTATGATAAACCGAATAACCCACGAAGATATACGGACGGAACTGATGTCCTTAGAGAATCATCTCATACGTCTTGCTATGGAGAAAGACGCTCTTGGTGAGTTCTATATTCTCGGGATCGCGAAGTCTGTAGAGAAGATGCTCTACCGAGTACTGGTTGATCTCTACACCAGTTCATTCAAAGGTTTCAATATGAAGGATCTCAGGACCGAGGACAATAAATATTTGTACTCGACATTAAATCAGATTGGGAAAAAGCAATCCAAGAGCTTGACTCTCGGTCAGTGGGTGCACCTATCTCACCATACTGATGATCCCTTGATCCAGAAGGTCGAGAATGGTTTTATCCGCAGAAATGAATCATTTACCCTCAGCAAGCTTGCGGATATTCTCACCACGGAAATCATCATCGGTGATAGCACACCCAAATTCACCGAACTACGGAACCAAATTGCACACGAGACATATTTCAAAGTGCGTGACGTTCTTGAGACCAAATCCACTCTGGTGAAATTGGTAAATGAGCTGATACAGATACTGTATTAGTCAATCTCAATGGTATTCGGGACAGATCTCCTTAATTATTGCTCTTCATTTGATATGACCACGCTCAGTGCAGAGGGGTAATCCTCTGGGTATGACCTCTGTCGA
>JALWRB010000458.1 GCA_027077875.1 Candidatus Heimdallarchaeota archaeon | reverse complement strand
TTCGCCATACGCGAGGAGGAGTTCTACGGGACTCTCGAAGCGGTCTACGTGACACCTCCGTCAAAGCTCTCTCTCGTCGCTGGAACCACCCTGTACGCTCTGACGAACAACGCTCTCACCCTCGTCGTACAGGTTATCTTCCTCCTCATGTTACTCGGGAAAACCTCGATCGAACAGATACTAGTTGCCTCGCTTGTGGCCGTATCTTCAGTGCTGATGATCCAAGGTCTGGCCGTGATGCTCTCAGCAGTCGTGCTGAGATACAAGCAGGGCTGGAGGATCGTCTTCACCATAGAGGTCCTCATCAGTGCCATCACCCCCTCGGCATTCCCGATCGGTGTGCTCCCAGACACACTCAGAGCGATCTCACTCTGGTCTCCGTTCACCATAGGTGTCATCGCCTTCAGGGACGTCCTGCTCTTCAACGACTTGGATCAGTGGCTCGCAGTTATGGAGCTTCTTGGATTCGCCCTCCTCTTCTTTGTCATGGGATGGGGTTTCTTCAACCACCAAGATAGATTGCTGAGAATGCGGGGGTCACTGGGGAAGTACTGACCATCAGTTGAGAGAAAGCATTAACTACTGTTGTGTACACACGATGAGTAGGTTGAAGACGCTAGGTATTGTCACGACAGGAGGAGATGCACCCGGGATGAACGCTGCGATAAGGGCGCTGACCAGATTCGGAAAGGAAAGGAACCTCCACGTCCTCGGGTTCCACAAGGGGTGGGACGGAGTAGAAGCGATGGACTTTGAGATCCTTGGAGCACGGACGGTAGGGGGAATTCTACAGGCAGGGGGAACCTTCCTGCAGACCTCCCGATCCAAGGCTCTGAGGACCGATGAAGGTGTAAAGAAGCTGACGGAGAATCTCGACACACTCGATGTGGACGCACTGGCTGTCCTCGGAGGAAATGGCTCGATGAAGAGCGCGTTCAAGCTAGGCGAGCAGAGCTCGACACGGATGATTGGTATTCCGTGCACAATAGACAACGACGTCTACGGAACAGATGAGACCGTGGGTTTCGACACCGCAGTGAACACGGCGGTGGAGCAGATAGACAAGATCAGGGACACGGCCAAGAGCATGGGTCGGGTCTTCGTCACCGAGGTCATGGGAAGGAACCACGGATTCATCGCGCTGCACACCGGGGTGGCAGTGGGTGCGGACGTGATCCTCATGCCAGAGGTGGAATACACTCAGGAGTCCGTTATCGAGAACATGCAGAATTGTACCAAGAGGGGTAAGAGATCGGGTCTCGTTGTCATGGCAGAGGGAGCGGGTGACTCCCGCGAGATCACGCGAATCCTTGACTACTACCTCAACGCTGACGTCCGGTTGAGCATCCTCGGGTACAGCCAGAGAGGTGGAAGTCCGTCTGCAAGGAGCAGATTCCTAGCCAATCTCTTCGCCAAGGAGGCGATCGATTCCCTGACCAAGGGTGACGAGGACATACTGGTCGTGCTGGACGACCATGGAGTTGGAACTATCCCGTTGAAGACCAGTGTCAGTAATGAGAAGAAGATCGATGAGGAGTACCTCGCCCTCAATCGTGTGCTTACGCTCTAATGATATCAATTACTCAAGAGATTCCAGAGTCTGGATCTTGCCCTCAGAGATCTGCCTCATGAGGTTAGTGACGTACCCAGCCACCCTGTTCCTCTGCCTCTTGGAACGGACATCAGTGACCTCTTGAACCACTGCCTTGTTGTGCTCGAAATCGAGTGTGAATTTATTATAGAAATTGACGACCAGTGTCTTACCGATTCTCTTGGTCTGTCTTGATTTTACCTTGCCGATCTTGAATCAACCTCTCTGTACAACTTTCCTTGTCATGCTCTTTTTTTAAACGTAATGACGAATGACGCGGAAAGGGATCAGCTCCGAAACATTTGAACGCGGTCAATGGGATAAGGATTTATGCCGTGGAGGCAAGAGGAGACTGTGGAAAATTACAGACTTGATCTGACGCCATCTGGTATCCCCGGTCTAGACGACCTGCTCAACGGGGGACTTCCCAAGGAGAGGACGATCCTCGTGGCAGGCCCTGCAGGAGCTGGGAAGTCGACCTTCGGACTTCAGTTCCTCTACGCGGGTATAGTCATGGAGGACGAGCCGGGTATATACGTATCCTTTGACGAGACGCTGCGGAACGTGAGGATGGATGCAGCCAGCTACGGCTGGGATCTGAAGGCCCTTGAGGACCAGAACCTTCTGGCGATGATCGACGGATTCAGCGGCAGGGCGGGAGTACGCTCCAAGGAGAAGTACAAGACCAAGCTTGAGGTCGACGAGTTGCTGACCATGCTGATCAACCTCATCGACTCCGTAGGCGCAGAGAGGGTGGTCATAGACTCCATCACCGCTCTGGCCCTGAGCCTCGACGACGAGCTCCTCATACGCAAAGAGATACTGAAGCTCTCCGCGGTCATGAGCTCCCTCACCTGCACCACACTCATGGTCAGTGAGATGAAGACCGACCAGGAGATCTCGAGGTTCGGTGTGGAGGAGTTCATGGCACAGGGTGTGATCACCCTGAAGTATGAGTTCGGGAACAAGGGCAGGAGATCGTTGCAGGTGAGGAAGATGAGAGGGATACAACACTCCTTGGAGGAGAAACCATTCCTCATGACCTCAAATGGCGTTGTCGTCTATCCCGATGAGAAGCTGTACTGACACGTGCTCAGACCTATCTACAATTCCACATAGCTGTACAGAAATATCAACTGATCTTGTGGCCCTTACTGGGCAGGTTCCTTCTCGACAACCACTGCACCTGACGGTTTCGTCTCTTTCAGGAAGAAGTAGGAAGTCCATGCCACGAGCCTCACACCTGCTGCGATGATGAGCAGCAGGGAGACGATCGTATCGCTGGGAATGGAGTCACCAGAAAGAACATTGAGCACACCTCCCATGAGGATGGAACTGGAGAAACCGACGATCCCCATGACGAAGATGTAGATGCTGAAGTACGTGGACTCCTTGCCTTTAGGTGCAGTGTCAAGGATGAGGCTATTAATCGCTATCCCCGTGGCACCGAGAGTCAGGCCGACGACAAGGTTGGCGACGATGAGGTACACCGAGTTCTTCTGCAGCACACCGAGAGCAGTCAGAGCAGGGGGAAGAACGAGGAAAATCCTCGTCCACAGGATTATGCTCTTTCTGCCATACCGATCGGCGAACCTACCGCCGATTAGCTGCGACACACCTATGGAGAGCCCGATGACCACCTGCAGGATTATGAGCTCCACCCAGCTGTCCGTCGCGGAGAGCGTAGCGTAGGGGAAGATCGGCCAAGCCATAGACCACGAGATCCGGAAGAGCCCGTCGATGAGGAGGAACCGCTTGAAATCACCGTTCATCGTCCTCACTCCATTCCTGAACCTCTCCCTGAATCCCATCTGCCGGTTCACGAGGAACCCTGCCACCATCGTCTTGTAGCTGACCGATTTCCTGCCCCTGAATCGGACGGCCTGCGGGATGAAGAGGACGAGAACAGCCGCGGATAGATAGAAGAGACCTGCCACCCTGAACGCGATCGAGAACGAGTTGACGTCTGACCTCGTAGGATCAACCTCTTGGATGTAGAGCGAGACGAGACTGAATATCGTCAGAGCAATCCACGAGGCCACCATCCCGAACTTTCCGAACACCCTACCCCTGTCCGAGATATCGGTGTAGTCCCCCAGCCAAGCGTTCCACACCGGGAGCACCATCGTCCCGAGAAGTGTCTGCACGGTGAGGACAAGGAGGACCTCTACTGCGTTCTGCGCCCTTGGTAGGAAGTAGCCCCACATCATCGACTGCACGAGGAACCCCACGACCATGAAGAGCCTTCGGCCGATCTTGTCGGATGCAGCGCCCCAGACGGGTTGTAGGATGGCAGCACCCAGCTGCTGTATGGAGGTGATCAGACCCTGGATGAATCCGTATGACCCCCTGCCAACCGCATAGAGCATCGCGTAGGAGCCGGTGAGATTATCACCTGATGCCATCAGAGCCTGAACAAGTGGCGCGCTCCTCATGAAGTGGGGACGACTCTCCTCTGTCATGATATTCTGTGGGTCACAGTGTGTTAAGAACACTTAGAAAGGGATAATTGTGGAGAGATTTACCAATGTGACCTTCTCACTTTTCCGCACCTACTCAACCATCAATACGACTGCACGGAAAAGGAGTACCGCTCGTCTGGCTCTACGGAAGAGGTAATACTCGATAGAACCAGCATCTGGAGATCAACCTGCCGTGGACTCTGATCTATTACCAGCATGTTACCTCATATAGAGGAGAATCCTTCCCAATAAATAATTGCGTATAGCAACAGCTATGCGCAAAAACCAACTCGTGGGGAATGGATGTTAGTTGAGAATTTGAGGCAGAGGAGAACCACGGTATGAACTCCCGGATTCCTCATCGCTAAACATACCATTGCATCTTTCACGTATCCTGTCGACAAAATCCGTACCAGGATCCATCTCCGACAGAAGCTCAAACCTGTTCGCGTGGTCCTCCAGCAAAGCCTCCTTCAGCGACGTGAGCGCCGAGAATCTCGTGTAAGCGTCGGCCAATAACCTGCGATCAGACTCTCGGAGCTCCATCGGCTCAACCCCGGTATCCAGTCTGTCCGAATCAAGCATCTGAGAAAGAGTAGATCCGTCAATAAGGGACTTAGCTCCAAGGGCACGGGTGTGCCTGATTGACATGTCCGAGAACCTGTAACTCCCGTCAACGGGGTGCCTCGCGAGGTTGGGGGCTCTCAACGAAAGTGCAAAACTCATAAGGTGGTCTCGGGGAATTGCCTGACGTCTGAATGTCACACGCTCCCACGCGTTGAAATTGGCGTGGACATCACGCACCCCAAGGGTAGCCCACTTGATGTATCGGTCGATCTGCAGAGCTGCATTTCCAAGCGTGTTCCCCACCATGTCGAGGAAACGGTTTCCCGACTCGAACTTCCGGGGATACCTGTGGCTGATGTAGAGATCGGAGATCGTTTCACCACCGAGGGGGAAGAAGATACTCTCAAGCCCGCTATATTCCTCACCAATTGTCAAGGAGATCGATGGGGAACAGTCAGACAGGGACTCCTTAAGGTGGCAGTAGAGAAGAAGGGCCACAGAACCGTCGTCCCCAGTAGCTACGATCTTGGTATAGTCCTCTGTATCGTACAGATTCTGGTAGCGAAACAGCTCGTCACTCCTCTCCCTCAACTGTCGAACCGGGGAGTCTTCGAGGTACTCGGAAAACTCACGGAGGGTCTGCAGGACATCCATTGTGACCTGATTTGTCCGCCCCCATGAAAGACGCTGTCCGAGCTTGGATCCCGCCGAGATGATCTCTTTATAGACCTCCGAGCGAGTACTCCCGTACTTGTCCAGCCGTGAGTTCCCAGGAATGAAGTGGTACTGCCTCCCACCCCTACGAAAAGTCACTACCCGGAGAACCAGAGGACTGTTCATCGTGACAATTCCGTTGCGAGGACCGTGTGTGGAGGATTGTGTGTCGTATGGGAGGACAATTGGTGTGCCATTGATGTACCCCCTGAGATCCCCGATTTGTTTCCACAGGTCGTCGAACGAGGAGAATTCGATGTTGACGGGAGATCCATGTCCGAGAGGATCCAACTGCCCGGATGAAACGGACGTTGCCCTCAGTCCGGCGTCCTTACCCAGCGAGTCAAATCTTGTATCAATACGAGGGAGCTCAGCCCCACTCGCCCGCTTCCTCTTGGTGACCTTCTCTGGCGATGACCCTGTGATCCCGATAGAGGTCTTCAGCGGATTCTTGGAGGGCAGTACCACATCCCAGTACGAGGGGTGGTCAAGGGAGAGCTTCCACAGATCGTCATCTACGGTCAAACTACTCCCCGATAGGTCCAGCGCACGGAGGATAGTCCGCGAGGGGCTCCAGAAGTCACAGTGACTGACGGAGAGACCGATCCAGTTTGAGCTTAGACCGAGTGCAGGGGTGGAGAATAGGCGGGAGAGGTACTTTCGCTGAATCCTCGTCCTGACGAGATACGGGCTCTTTCGCCACTTCTCCATGAGACCTTTTGAGCCCGAGTACTGATCGTACTCCTTGCGGAATCTCTTCACCTCCTTGGTCTGTGATAGGTCAGGACTGGATCCGATCCTCTCCATGACCTCCTGATAGACTTCATCGACCATCGCATCTAGCAGCTCTGAATCCAGTCTGTAAGAAAGTCCACCGAAAGGACCCGAGGGGTCAAAGGACTGGTACTCCGAGGAGGAGATATTCTCCCTGAACCCCAGAACCCAAGCTTCGTCCTCGTACCTCGGTACAAAGAGCGAGTCCCTCTCGACTACGAGGGAGGAGTGGAAGAACCGACCACCTACCTTGGCAGAGACTCCCAGCTTGGGCAGGTCGGTACTCCCGAACTGAGAGGGGAGAATGTAGTCGTGATGGGCAGCAAGGCTCCTCGTGAGAGGAAGATCCAGACCCAGATTAGGGACACCAACCCAGATTCCAGTCTCCGCGTAGTACTCCACCTGCGATTTCTCGATCCGAGATCTCATCGAATCCACAATGCAGGTAATAGCGGTTTCAACCCCACCCTCTGTGGATCGAAGAAACTCCGATATGGCTTCACGAAACCTCGGTGTCGCCTTCTCGATATAGCCACCCTTGATCCTAGGATCGAAGAGGTCAAACCTCCTCAGACCGAGTTTCCGAGCTATCAGGTTCCAGTCGAAGGCAAGAGTGCCAAGATTGTATAGACCAGTACCGTCAAGTACAGACAGGCTCTTGTCTCTGGGAATAGAAGAGTGTCTGAACTCAACCCTATTAAAAACCGTGTACAACGAAGTCTTGATCTTGTCAAAACGACCACTGGATGCCTTGTTCTCAATGATGCAGTTCTTCGAGAAATCCACCAGAGGATCGAGGTGTGATCTGTGACCAAGGGGAAGCCACAACTCGTCACTCCCCCTCGTGAGGTATGAGACAACTAACACCCTCCCAGTAGATTCTAATACACGAGCAAATTTCCCCATACTTGCAATCAGATCCTTAGATCCAATTCGCCGATGACCATGAGGGACCAACATGCACATATCTTGATTTTCCGACCCCTCGGCTCCCCTCAGATCAGAAACATCCTCCTCAGATTTATCCAGTACACCGCTGGGATCTGCGCTCCCGACACCTATAATGTCGGGATGATCCATCTCCTCACTACCCTGAGTGAGGGCTGAGTTTCCGGTCTCAGCCCTGAGCACTGTGCCAGAAGAGTCAAAGCAGTTATCCTTTGGAGGAGACGGAGAGAACGTCCTCGTAATACCCTCACCTAGGTAATCCCTAAGGTAGTCGACCACACGCTGGTATGCCTCGGGGAACAGACGATCCCGGGTCTTCACCGTCACAAAGTCTCGGCCATCGTGTATAGAGGTCAGAACCCGGTGAACACGTGAGATGCTCCTCGGAGTGTCACCCTCAATACCCAGAAAATTCAAGAGAGGAAGGTTCTGGGCAAACTCCTTGCTCGATACCGACTGCGCATACTCGCACAACACAAGGAGAAGGTCGACCACTTCACGCTCCATAGGATGAACGGAGAACAAGCAGATTTTAACCTGACGGAGGATACTGTAGATCGGAGTATTACCCGCCCAGAGCTTCGCGTACAGATCCCTGCGCTGAAGTAGTATCGCTATAAAGAAGGTTAAGAATATGCACAGACCTCAAGGTAGGGGATTTGTTTATGGGTCTGACCGGATTTGAACCGGCGGCCTTCTCCACGTCAAGGAGACGCTATACCAGGCTAAGCCACAGACCCGTTATTTTGCACGGATGATTGTTCCCGAAGGGTACAATCGTGGTACAATACAATCGAGGAGTCTTCCCAACTAAAAGCTTTCGATAGTAATCTGATTGAGTTGACGCGGGTGCCATCCACTACTGGACGTTCTGGAGTTCTGCCTTGATCTGCTGGAGGTAGAACTCTGGCTCTTTCACATGCCACCTTGGAACCTTCTTGATGTTGCGAACGTCCTTACCATTTATAGAGGTCACGTCCTTCATCGTGCAGTACTCTGTCTCAACCTCCTCTGTATTTCCAGGGTACAGCTGGCTGAGGAACTCGATGATGATATACTCGTCACCCTCCTCGATTCCTGTGACCCTTCCCTTGCTCACTGGCACCATTGTGAATCCGCCAATCGATGAGGGAGGATATTTTACCTCGATCCAGTCACCGGTCTTGATGGTAATCCCCCGCCCGTCCGTTAGACTTTCTCCAGAGTAATCGATCGTGATATGTTCCCCACCCAAAGCGGTTGGATTACCCACCATCAATTCGTGGATGTAGGTCTCGATGTCCTTTGATACCCCGATCTCCTGCAGCATTGCATATGTCTGATCAAACGTTCCTGTAGGTTTTCCCTTTCTGACGTTTCTTTCGAGAAGGTCGACAAATTCCAAGGCGAAGATGAGGTAGATAAACTCCTCGAGGCGTATTGGCTGATCTCCCCTGAGGTCGTTCACCCTCTGCACTAGCTGATTGATCATACCTGAGACGACGATGTCCCTTCCGAGGTACCTGCATTTTATTGAGAGCTGTCCGATCGACCCGAGGAGCTCGCCTCCATGGTGGTTTTCGATGTGCTCTATTAGCTCTTCCCCTAGCTCATTCAACGTCATCCTCTCGTAGTGACGTGGAGCCCTTCGAGGGGTGATGAGCATTGATATCCCCATATTAACTGTGGATGACTTGTCGCTCTTCACGAGGTATTCATCGGGCAGGTAAGGCGTGATTCGGAGCGTTAGAAGATCCCGTATGATCGGATGGATCTTCCCTCCACCTGATTTTTTCATATGGAAGGAAAGGAAGTTAGGTATATTAACCCCTGTACTATAAGGGTGAATTGTCAAGGTTGCTAAGAATGGAGAAGCTAGGAGCTTAATCCAATAATGTCATAGCTTCGTTCAATCACGCCTAGAGTATACTCTATCTGTATCTTGGAGGGAAGACCTAGTAATCCTTCATGTATTTCATTGCCACTGCCAATCCCCATTGATGGAGGATACGTCCTTCATGTTACATTGTGCTGCTCATCAATTTACTTGCCGTGGGTAAAGTATTTATGTGATTCCCATGTCGGCAGGTTATGAGTAAGCTATCCACACTCGGCTTCAAGATATCCATGTATTTCTTCCTCATCGTCACAGTGATGGGGATGTTCAATGCGTTCGGTTTCTGGTCACTTTTTGGCGACGCGGAGAGAGGCTTCCTCCTCGTCCATGTCCACTCGGGTACACTCGGAGTTCTGACAGTTGGAATCCTGAGCTTCTACCTCAGCGAGATAGCAGTGCAGAAGCAGAGAATGCTCACTCAGATCCTCGGAACCAGCGTGGGGGTCTTCATCCTCAGCATACTCCTGAGCTATCTCACGGGAATGACTTTCTTGCTGGTCCTCGGTGCCCTCATCGGGCTCGGGGGTATAGCACATGTCAGTGCCTCAATTATCGTGCAGGCATTCCGCAGCTCCTCCGACCTCAGGTGGCAGGTGTTGACCAACCTCGGTGTGCTCGGACTTGGCATCCTCTACGGACTCACCTACTCCCTGAGGCTGGCATTCGGACTTGAACTCCCGGTGACTTCTCTGGCAGCGCACGCCGCGTCCATTGAGGTGGGTTTCCTCATAATGGCGTCGGTCATCGTTCTCGAAAACGTGCTGGGGCTTGATCACTTTCTGCCACAGACGATCGTCTTCGCGTTGTACAGCATCTCAGTCGGGCTGGGCATACTTTTCTTCGCACCCCTACTGATGCTTACCACCCCGCTGTTCATCATCGCCACGATCCTCGTCCTGTGGAAGACAGCAGGATCATTGAACTTCTCGGAGAGCTCCAGAATCCACGCCACCTTCTCGGTGACCGGTGTTGTTGGGTTCCTCGTCTTCCTGATCTACATCACGGTGAACTATCTCAGCAAGGGGCAGTCCGTCCCCGACTACCTCTTCGTCGGAAGCTCTCACATCGTCTTCCTGCTCATCACCTCGAACGCGCTGTTCGCGTACCTCTCCTCAAAGATGGAGGTGAAGGAGCTCTTCCCGAAGTCAGATCAGGTTTTCGTCTATGGCTTCAACCTGTCCGCAGTTGTCTTTGCCGTTCTTCTCCTACTTGATCTAGGGGGTCACATGGCGATTCTTATGGGGATCTTTCTGGGCATCGGAGTGGTGTCGTACCTGCTCACATTAATGGGACATTCGGAGGCAGTACCAGCTTCTAACTAGAATTTGCACGGATCACAACCTGATCCTAAGTTGGGCGATCGATCAGAATAGGTGCTTGTGGAGAATACCCATGACAACCTCCACGGCAGCTTCGATCTGCTCCAGTGCCCTGTCGAGCTCCTCGACTGACAGGGATTTGGTGTATAGAGGAGAGGAGAGGAGGATTCCAGAGTCGTCATAGTCGTTCTCTCCGTCGAAGAAGAACTTTGCGTACATCCCATTGGAGAAGAGGAACTGTCGGATTTCGAGGATCAGTTCGAGGAGTTCAAGATCCGTCGCTATCCTCAACTTCACCTTATCGTCCTCGTTCATGAGTACCTGTGAGTAGACCTCAACTCTGTGCTCATTACCCTGCTTCTGCAGGATGCTCACATCGATGTCAGAGATGGTCAGATGGAGTTTGATATGGAAGTGGTATGAGTCGAGGGGTAAGCTATCCAGCACCATGACATCCAGTTTATCGAGGATATCCAGAAGGTGCTGCTTGGTTTGTTCCGGATTGTACATAGCATCGAATACCTTGAGAAAATTTAACCTGTACGCTACAATGTCGGATGCAGTAATATGCTCAGTTCTGTCAAATGGTTGTGATCGGTCTGTTGACACAGTCACAGGAAGGGTCGAGGAGACATCTTATACCCTAAGAGTCCAGCATGTCTATAATGCAGCATTCACTAGAGCGTGGTACCAAGATAATCTATGATCGCTTCCATTGCCCTCAGCTGTAGCTCGATGGGTACAGATGCGGAGTTGTTCATGACTGCCTGCTCGGGGATTGGTGGCACGTGGATGAAACCGGCAGGGATGCTCAGACCCCTCTCGTGGAGGTAGTGCATCGCCTCGTAGAAGATCTGGTTACAGCCGTAGGCACCCGCACTCAGTGATTCCTTGACCGGGATATTCCTGCCCCTCAGGTGCTCGAGCAACTCAGGGATTGGCAGTGTGCTGAAGTAGGCCGCAGGACCGTCATCTACTAGGACCTCATTGCTCGGTTTGCTCCCGCAGTTATACGGGGCTCTGGAGTTAGCGTAGTTGATCGCCACCTTCTCGATGGAGATGACGGTTCTGCCCGCGAGTCCGCTGAGGATCACCGCGTCCGGATGGTGGAGCTCAATCAGCTCCCTGATCTTCTGCC
>JALWRB010000457.1 GCA_027077875.1 Candidatus Heimdallarchaeota archaeon | reverse complement strand
ACTAAGGATGACTATTCCCCGAGGTGTATTGTGATATTTTCGTAGCAACGCTGCTATAGCGGGACAGCAATTCCAATTAGAATAATTCGTTGGCAGCAGAGTTCACACCATGGATTCTACAACTTACAGATCAAGCCTAATTTGTATATTATAGAAACCGAAATGCTATTTTATAACCGTAACCGTGTACAAATATGAAACGCAGGTCAGTACTCCTCCTCCCCCTCCTCTCAGTCCTCCCCGTTAGGGCACACAGGGAGGATATCGGTGCAAGTCTGGACACCGGGTCAGAGCTCGGTAACCTCTCTTGGGTATTTGTCGGCGTCGGTGCACTCATCTTCGTCGCAATCATCGCATCGGCCGTCTGGCTCATCCGCAAGCCCAAGGTGGACATGGACGAGCCGCGGACGTACATGGACAAGGTCAATCTCTTCGGGATGAACGCCAGACTTTACATCCTCCACATCCAAGGGATGTCACTCACCTACGGTGTGAGGACGATCCTCTACAACATATACTTGCTTTACGTCTTCAGGGAAGGGGTGGACCTACTCGGGTACGAGCTGGAACCCATCTTCTTCATCGGTCTGCTCCTCGCCTTCGGCTCCATGGTAACGGGAATAATGTCCCCCTTCACCGGTGTGATTGTGGACAAGCTGGGGAAGAAGTGGAGTTTTATACTAGGCGACTTCATCGGAGCCATGACCATCCTCGCCATCATCTTCGTCCAAGACCCGTGGTTCGTCATGGGAATGCAGGTCTTCAGGAGCGCGGTCATGTCGGTTCACTCCATCGCCGAGGGGCCTTTCATCTACGAGCAGAGCTCTGCAAAGGAGCGTGTTCACCTCTTCTCCGTCAGCCAAGGGATGTCCACTCTCGCCTCGATGTCCGGGAACCTCGCCGGAGGAGTCGTACCCCTTGCGATCGCCCTCCTCATCTACCGGACAACGGTCGTCACGGGCCCCGCCTCCATCGTCGTCCTGCAGGTCGGACTGTTCGTCTCCGTCCTGCTCTGGCTGCTCAGCCTTGTGCCTACCTTCTTCCTCAAGGAGGATCCATCCCTACGGGTGAAGTCCAAGCACTCGACCTCCGCCAAGCTCAGCTTCAAGAACGTGACCAACTGGAAGACCATCGGGGTGTTCACGCTCAACTCGATCTTCATCGGCACGGGTGCCGGGCTCTTCGTCAGCTTCTTCTCCATCTTCTTCCTCGTCTTCTGGGAAGCCAGCCCCTCACAGATCGCTGTGATCTTCGCCCTCGGATCGCTCTTCGTAGCGGTTGGAAACTTCATCTCCCCCATCCTTGCGGAGAGGTTCGGCAAGGTCAACACGCTCGTCGCTTCGAGGTACGGATCCATCCTCTTCATTGTCCTTCTCCCGCTCGCGCCCCTGCTCTTCATCGCAGGGATCTTCTACCTACTGAGGGTCACCCTGATGGTGGGAACCTTCCCCACAGAGTCTGCGCTCTCGATGGAGATGGTCAACGACGAGGAGAGGGTGACCATGGAGGCGATAAGGCAGGGAGGTTCAGCGTTGTTCTCCGCCGTGGGCTTCCTCCTCGGGTCGTACTACATGAGCCTGTTCGACTTCACAACCCCCTTCCTCATCGCTGCGGTGCTCTACTTCATCGCCACGACCGTATTCTGGATGTACTTCAAGTCTGTCTCAACCGATCGTCCTGTCAACACCGCAGTAGTGGCCGGTAAGTAGTCTATGGCTGAATTCTAATCTAATGCTCTACAGATTAAGCAGGGGGATCATGAAGACCTACCGTAATTTTGAACCGCAGTTAGCGCAGAATGAGTCGTCAAAATCATACTTTGTTCCACAGTGAGAACACACGAATATGGATGACTCTGCAGATGTTTCTGATTTTTTCATGCTTTGTACCTTCTGGTCGTTATTGTAGATCGATACTTCCTTTTTGGAATTGCTTCTGATGAGGTAAAGCACCCCAATGGACACTAGTAAAACCATGGCTACTAAACCCAGTACAGTGAAGATCCCACTGATGCTGGAATCAGGTACTTCGTCCTCAAAAATGCTAGTTACACTCTCACTCTCAGAGTTAACAAGATCACTAGTTGTTATCCCTTGTGGGAAGTATGATATTGTTGCTAGACTTCTCCACGAAGACTTATATTCTGGATCTGGTGCAAATGAAATGTCTTCCCTTAGAGTGACCTTTGCACTTAGGGTATATTTTCCCTCGGTGGCTAAATTCATTGTGAACCTATAGGTGGAAGCAACGATATCTCCTTCTACAGTGAGAGAGTCTGTCGACCTGTCCAAGAAGGAAACCTGTCCAACCTCAAGGTACCCTACGGACTCAATCTTGAGATCAATAACGACATCATGAATGTCATTAACACTGTCTCCAAGAGAGACTAGCTCTAGTCCAACTGTTAGTGAGATGCCTTCATCAACCTGAGTCAAACTCGGGAGTTTTATAAATAGGTTGACCTGAGAGTTATTGTCGGTGATCTCTAATTGCGAGTACTGCTGAGCCGAGACCTGTAAGGAGAACATCCAAACCAATGAAAGGAATAAAATAATTTTTGTTACCCTCATTAGGCTCTGTATCTCATACACCTTGAAATGATTATTGGTTCATGGGTAGATTTTTCTTCTCTTTCTTCCCAGTATCGGAAGAATTACGACCGCGAGGAAGGAGATAAGGATGATTTCGTTGTTACCAACTGGGAGAGTAGGAGGGTCAGAGGATTCACCAGAACTCGGTGCTGTGTACCCAACAACATCCAGCAATGTCACCTCCACATTAAGGGCTATCCCTGCGAGTTCACCTGTTGTATAGCCTCTTTCTGGGGGGATTGTAAACTCCTTCTTCTCATTGATCTTCATTCCGAGAACCCCGTCGACAAAGCCCTCAACCAGCTTATTGTAGGAG
>JALWRB010000456.1 GCA_027077875.1 Candidatus Heimdallarchaeota archaeon | reverse complement strand
TGTCAGTATCGCCTGTCTCTTGAGGAGGTAGGATCCCCTGTTGATGAACCTCAGCTGGATGAAGAGGAACATCGGGATGAAGATGAGGACCGACACCATGATGGACAGGAGTGAGAACCCCGACTCGAAAAGGAGTGTGACTGTCGCCGCGAGGATCACCGCGTTGATGATGAAAGCCGGGAACCTGAAGGTGACCATCTCGCCGAGGATCCGCATGGCGGGACTACGTTCAAGGTAGACCTCGAATGTCTTTGGTAGGTCCATAAATCACTCATTCTCGGGGGATTTAATTACCTTGCAGAATATTCAGCTACATCTACCAAAATATATTCACTAGTTGAGGCAAACTATATTAAATAAGAAATGTGGTGAGGAATAAGATGATCGGGTCGAGCAAGGTAATAGCAAATACCATCTTACTTGGAAATCTCTCCAAGCTGGGACCAAGCTACCTCGCCGACTCTGTCAGTGATTTCTTCTCCAACGATCAGCAGATGCTCTTCTCCTCCCGTGTGGTCGTCCTCACGGGAATGGGGCACCAAACCACCCCCGAGGGCAAGATCCAAGGACCCGTCCCAGTCGCGGAACCCTCGAACTACTCTGGAACCTACGAATTCATCTTCTACCAGATGAGACCTGGTTTGGAGAAGTACGGCAACCTCCACCTCGTCCTCGTCATTATCTACGAAGTGGATGACTCGGAGCTTGTCCGGAAGAACCTGAAGGACTTCGATAAGTATCTCCAGAGCTTTGAATTTGATCTCACCGGATTCGAGGACGGACTCTTCGACCCGTCACGGAAGGACTACTTGGCAGACCGTGTGACAGAGATCCACAATAATCTGGAGCGAATCCTTGCAAATTCTCCTCCTGAGAATAGCATCTTTGATATATCCTATGTCACTAGCTTAGAGGGAAGAAGACAGGAGCTTGCGAAGAAGTTGATGAGTACCCCGACTGGAATCAGGTTATCAGAGCTGGAATCCTACGACGACGCCGTCCAGTTCTTCCTGAAACAGCGAATGGTTGTCATCGATGGAGAGGGAGAAGACAAGGTGATAAGAGGTAGATAGAATGGGCCACACGATCACAGTTTACTCAACACGAGGTGGATCTGGCAAGACGATCACGTCACTCAGCATCGCGAAGACACTCGCCACACGGGGGTACAAGACAGTACTCATTGATGTCGACATAGAAGCCCCCTCCCTCGTTCATCTCATACCACCTCCAGGGGATCCAAACTCCATGAGGTACTGGACGGAATACCTTGACAACCCAGATCTGAACGTGGAGGACGTCATCTTCACCTGCAAGATCAACAACCTCTCCATCATCTACTCCAACACGCCAGAGATGGGAAAGCACTTCCTACAGACCAAGCAGCGATCGTGGTGGGAGAGCGCCCTCAAGCGGGAACTTCTCGCACAGCAGATGCTCTACAAAATGGGCTACGACTTCATCATCCTCGACAACCAATCCGGAACTTCCATGAATTCCGTCAACAACATGATCCTCGCAGATACCAGTGTCCTCGTGGTCAGGCCTGCGAACTACGGAGCAGACGCCACCGAGTCCTTCATCGACGAGATGTATCGGGTACTCAAGGGCATCAAACCAAGGAACGATTTCTACATCTGGAACCAAGTGATCAAGACGGAGAACGAGGACGAGGAGAAGATCCTCCGGGACTTCCTCGAAAGGTACAACCCGCGGATAAAGAAGAGTGGTCTCACCCTCGGGTGCGAGATACCGTTTGACCGAGTCCTTAACCTCAGGCTCCTGACGTCACCGGAGAACTATGTCTTCGACCTCCCTGAGGACGTCCAGAAACCAATTGACCAGCTTATCGACACACTTCTCGAGAAGGGAGGACTGTAATCGGAGTGTGCGGTAACTCAGAACAAGTTGGGAGAGATAGGCAGTTTTGAGAGAAAGCTTTACAATTAGTTCCACGTATTCTGCGGATGTTCAGATGAAGGGTTCAACCTAGGTCATGACCATTTGACAGGGGGGTCTGTTCAGTGGACAGAGAGACCTGTTCAGTAGACCGAGGAGAGGCTTGTTCAGTAGACGGAGAGACTTGTTCATTAAACAGAGAGACTTGTTCAGTAGATGGAGGGACCTGTTCATTAAACAGAGAGACTTGTTCAGTAGATGGAGGGACCTGTTCATTAAACAGAGAGACTTGTTCAGTAGATGGAGGGACCTGTTCATTAAACAGAGAGACTTGTTCAGCAGATGGAGGAGTATCCAGTCATCAACTTTTCTCCTTCTTCATTGTCTACCTAGTCCTCTAGACCCATGAGTCTGCAACGGTTCTTCTTCAACAATGCGAACCACTCCTCCATCCATTCGGGACGCTCTGTGATGTTGTTCTGTCCAAAACTGAAGAACCTGAGCTTGAAGTCCTTGAGACTCTCGGGCAGGGTGGTCAGCTCGTTGTTGAAGACGTTGAGCTCCCTGAGTTTCTTGAGCTTTCCGATCTCTTCAGGAAGACTCTCGATCTTGTTGTTCCTCAGGTCCAGCTTCTTCAGGCTCTTGAGGTTTCCGATCTCCTTGTGCACCTTCTTGATCTTGTTGTTCCCCACGTTCAGCTCGGTCAGAGAGGTGAGCTCGAGGATGAACTTCGGCAGTGTCTTCAGCTTGTTCGACTCCATGGAGATCTTCTTGAGAGAATCCAGCCCCTCCACTACCCTGGGATTGGCGGTGAACACGTTGTAGTTGAGGTTGATCTCCTTGAGCATGTGGCAATTCCCTATGCCCTCGGGGAGCTCAGATATACGGTTGTGCTCAAGGTTGAGGACCCTCAGGTTGTTCAGCTCACCCAGACTCTCGGGCAATTTCTCTAACTGGTTGTTCCCGAGGTCAAGCACCTCCAGGTTCACGAGGTTGCCGATGTTCTCGGGTAG
>JALWRB010000455.1 GCA_027077875.1 Candidatus Heimdallarchaeota archaeon | reverse complement strand
GACTCAAGAGAATGAAAAAGACTATCGTCACTGGGATGAGGGTCAGCTGACTGGTGATCATTAAGGATCGATTTACCACAGCTTCCAACGAACCCTCATGTTAAAAAATGTTCATTTGGGCACAGTGCCACCAACGGATTTAAGATACATCTGGAGGACATGTACCTATGGAAGGCTCCACATACAAGGTTATCGAACTGGTAGGCACCTCGATGCATTCGTGGGAAGAGGCTGCTCAGAACGCAGTGGCCAAGGCAAGTCAATCGCTCAGGGATATCAGAATTGTGACAATAAAGGAACAGGATGCCAAGGTTGAGGATGGAAAAATCATCCTCTACCGAGTGAGACTGAAGCTGAGTTTCAAATTTGAGGAGTAAATTATTCTGATTTTAGGATTGGAAATTCCTCAATGGAATCTACAATATTGAAACTACCATTTGAGTAAATACTATGTGGACCCTTAATAACTGGGTTCAAATTTCCTGCAAAAACCTCACCACAATCGCAGATGGCAGCGAATACAATAATATTAGCTTGAACCTTTGGGAGTATTAATTTCCAGTACCTATTGCAAGCCTTACAACTAATGTTTAACGATTCCACAAAATTAAGATCCCCTAGTAGTTCAAAAATCCTTGTAAACGTTTTCTAAGTAGGGTAAATGTGAAAGCAGACATAAGAATTCCGACGAGAACAATCCAAATCCAGAGATCGGAGAGAGGAGGTTGTGAGTCCTTACTGAAGGGATCAGTTCCCATGATAATCTCTTGGAGGTTACTTATTCCATCACCGTCGTAGTCCAACTCTGCGTCAGATGGGTCAAGCAAGTTGAGATTGTTGAGAAACTCGTTCCCATCACTTATTCCGTCTGAATCCGTATCAGGGTTAATTGGTGAAGACCTGAGAGTCGATTCCACAGCATTGCTAAGTCCATCACCATCTGGATCAGACCCATCGTCCTCTCTTTGACAGGGATCAAAGCCATACATTTCCTCGAAACCGTCATTTGCACCACCAAAATCTGAATCTGGGTTCAGGGGATCCAGTCCGAGAAGGTATTCATCATAATTACTCAAACCATCCCCGTCATAGTCGAGATCACTATCATCGACACTAGGAGAGAGCCCATAGCCAACCTCAAACCCATCTCCAATACCATCACCGTCAGTGTCATTTAAAGTTGGATCGGATGCATAGTACGTCTCTGCAACTGAGGGAATGCCATCTCCATCTTCATCTTCACCATAGTATCTTACTCTTAACCCTTCAAATACGTCTACACCCACATAGAGATTGATGTCAAAGAACATAAGGTCGGTGGCAATGTCTGAAACGTAGGGCAGCTTCTGCCATTCACCACCATAGTATTCATAGAAACCGTCCGGGAAATTAAATATTGACGATGTGAGCCCAAAGTTGTAAACAGCATTAATTTCTCCTTTAGTTTTGATATAGGATTCATTGGAAATGGAGTACACATTCTGCCCATCGACAATGGCTAAGTCAGGATTGTAAATATTATCAAGATTATACCCCATGAAGTACAGCTCTGGCTTGGTGAACTTTTCGTTCAGAATCTTTGCACGCTCAGAGTTCTCGAGATATACCTCACCGCTACTTAGGTTGAGATAGAGACCAGAGAATATCCATGAGCTCAATAGCTCCTTCTGCGCAGTGTTAAATTCAAGAGACCCCAAAATCCCCCATTCGCCCGAGAAGAGAGGGGCAGTAGAATTCTCTCGTATCTGAATCTCCCAGCGTGTTGATGCAAGATTCGCAGAATCGAAAAGAAGACGAGCATTTACAATCCCAATCGGCACATCCAGTTCAAGTGACTTCTCCTCGTGTAGTGAGGAGAACCAAATGAGCTTTGAAGTTTGGGCAAAACTCTGGACAAGCAAGATTTCAGTACCAGCGACAAACCACGAGGCACTTGTCGAGAGTCCAAATACCCTTATGTCCACAAGCTTACCCTGTTGAAAATACGCGAAAACGGGAAATACACCATTGTCGCCCTCAATCATCCATGTTATGTAGATATCCCCAAAAATTGGTAGTCCAGAAGCTGTGAATACAGGATGTAGTTCAACCGATGTGATATTGAACATTTGCGGATCACTCTTCCAGATCGAGACACCAGATAATGGCACCTCAACGCAATTTTCTAAATGGCCTCCTACCGCAGGAGGGAAGAATATCCCGATGCAAATAATAGTCAGGAAAACAGTAGATGCTTTCACACACACTGTGATGAAAAAAATCCATTAAGACCTTTTTGCTTCAGAATGTACTAATGATTGATTTAATCCTCAATTTCACACTTTGCAGGAAAAAATTTCACCAGTGCGACTTATTGAAAATTTAAAATAATGTGGACACCAAGCGCGTAACATGGCTAATAAGTTACTTGATAAATCGATGGACGAGATGATCTCCGAGATACAGGAGAAATATAAAATTGTGGGGCGGGACACCGAATTGAAGCAGTGTCTTGCTGCAAAATTGGCAGCTAAACACCTGCTACTAGAAGGTGACGTAGGAGTGGGGAAAACTACCCTTGCATACGCCATAGCTAGCTATTTTTCACAAAATCTAGAGAGAGTTGACGGAGACGAGAGATACAGTGCATCAAGACTTGTTGGTCATTTTGACCCACCAATGGTAATGAAGTCTGGGTACAACAGTGAGTCATTTGTAAATGGACCGCTGGTTAGCGCAATGGAAAAGGGGTCTATTCTCTTTCTCAATGAATTGAATCGTATGCCCGAAGGGACTCAAAACGTCCTCCTTGCAGCCATGGACGAGGGAAAGATCATCGTACCTAAATTGGGTGAAACTAAAGCTCAGGAGGGGTTCTACATAATTAGTGCGATGAATCCACAGGAGTTTGTGGCGACCACTCCCCTCTCAGAAGCCCTGAAGGACA
>JALWRB010000454.1 GCA_027077875.1 Candidatus Heimdallarchaeota archaeon | reverse complement strand
TCCGGTGGGTTAGGTTCACCTCTATAGCTTGGAAGGAGGATTCATCGGGATTCTACTACCAGAAATTCCCAGATCAAACTAATGTGTCAGAGGAGGATAGGGCAAAGCACGCTAAGCTGTTCCTTCATATCATCGGAACACCGCAAGAAACTGATACGCTCATCTTCACCCCCGAGGACAAGACCTTCATGGCCACACCCGTTATGCACAGCGATGAGAATATGTTCATCTACTCCTCCAACTCAACGATGCCGGAGAACGCACTGTTCTACATGGCCAAGGGGGGCAGTATCATTCCGATTGTCCCACACCAGAACGGATACACCTACAACGTGATAGGCACAGTTGGGAGGAAGGCTTACCTCCTGACAAGTCAAGATTCCCCAAACCTTCGGATAACTGTGCTGGATCTCGACAACCCTGATATTTCGAAGATGGAGACGGTAGTCCCAGAAGGTGATGACGCGATAGCTTTTGCGACTTTGACGTCAAACCGTATCGCCATTGTCTACCTCAAGGATGCACACCACCAATTGAAATTTCTCGACTTGGAGGGGAACCTTGTCAAGAATGTTGATTTTCCTACCATGGGTTCTGTGCTTTCTGTTTGGGGAAGACCTGATGACGATGACTTCATATATATGTTCGAGAGCTATTTCCACCCAAGGGTTGCATATGTCTACAACCACGGTTCTGGAGAAACAGAGATTCTTGGGAACTACCCTTACTTTGGCTCTGATCAGTTTACGATGAAACAGGTATTCTACACATCGAAAGACGGAACCAAGATTCCCATGTATATAACCTACAAAAAGGGGATAAAGCTTGATGGAAACAACCCAACGTATCTATACGGATACGGGGGATTTAAGATCTCTCTCACTCCGAACTACCAGCCTCATTTTCTCACATGGCTGAGGAACGGAGGGATCTATGCAGTGGCGAATCTACGGGGAGGTGGAGAGTATGGAAAAACATGGCATGATCAGGCTTTGTTAGAGAAAAAACAGAATGTCTTTGACGATTTCATAGCTGCTGCAGAGTACCTGATCTCGGAGGGGTATACTAATCCGAAGAAACTTGCGATAAACGGTAGGAGTAATGGGGGGTTACTGGTCGGTGCAGTAATGACCCAACGACCAGATCTCTATGGTGCCGTAGTTCCGCAGGTGGGAGTACTTGATATGTTGAGGTACCACAGGTTCACCATCGGTAGGTTCTGGCTCAAGGAATACGGAGACCCACAGGATCCGGATCACTTCAGGTTCCTCATCAAGTACTCCCCTCTCCACAACATCAGAAAGGGTGTTGAGTATCCTCCTACACTAGTGACTGCCGCAGAGGGGGACAACAGGGTTGTGCCCGCGCATACCCTGAAGTTTGTAGCGACTCTTCAGCACACCTACGAGGGTGACAACCCTATACTTATGAGGATTGAGAGGAAGGCAGGGCACGGATTCGGAAAACCACTAACAAAGGTAATCGAGGATCTTGCTTACAAGTTTGCGTTTATATCGCAGATGTTGGAAGTCAATCTCTCTTGAGGTCCTCAGGTGTGACCTCTTCCAATATCAATTTACAGATGTTCTTGTAACCCAACTTTCGATAATCCCTAATGATCTGCTGTAGGTATCCGTAAGCCTCTTCATTTTGTGCCTTGAACAGGGAGAGGGCTAACTGTAACTTCTCAAGATCCCGGAGATTGGCTTGTGCTGGCATTATCTTATACTCGATTCTCCCCAATATAAACAGGAAGTCATGGATCAATATTTTGTGTGGAAAATTCTCCCTAAAATTCACCCAAACCTCGACCGAGGTAGGTTTAGCCATTCGAGCGCATTCATCCCCAACATCCTGATCTTATCATTCTCATCGAATCCTGAGCTCTCGATTAGCTCCCCTGGTTCTAGCTCACCAAGTGGAAAAGGGTAGTCTGTCCCCAAACATATTCTATCTGTGCCTATCAGGTCTGTCACAAAATCCAGAGCCTTGTGGTCGTGGAGAATAGAGTCAAACCAGAACCTTCCGAGGTACTCACGGGGATTGACATCGTTGTCAACCGCCACGAGGTCGGGACGAACCTTGAACCCATGCTCAATCCTACCTATTGTGATAGGGAAACTTCCTCCTCCGTGAGCAAATGCCACTCGTAGTTTCGGTAGCCTTTCGAAGACTCCCCCAAAGATCATAGAACATATAGCCAAGGAGGTCTCCGCGGGCATGCCAACAAGCCAAGGAAGCCAGTACTTTTCCATACGATCAAACCCCATCATGTCCCAAGGATGGACAAAGATTGCAGCCCCCAACTCTTCTGCCCTCTTGAACACCGGGAAGAGGGTAGGGTCACTCAGGTTCCACTCATTGATATGTGTCCCAATTTCAATCCCTGACAGTCCTAGCTCGTTGATGCACCTGTCGAGTTCCTCCAATGCAAGGTCTGGATCCTGCATGGGCAGAGTCCCCAGACCCACAAATCTCTCTGGGGCAGAGTTCACGGTCTGTGATATATCGTCATTGAGGTACTGCGCCACCTCCATACCATCCCTTGGTTTTGCCCAGTACGAGAACATCACTGGGACCGTGGACAAGACTTGTACGTCAACCCCGCTGTTGTCACACTCTGTGAGTCTAACTTTTGGGTCCCAGCAGTTGCAGTAGATCTCTCTAAAGAATTTGTCCCCCTTTATCATGTTTGCATACTTGGGCTTGTGGTGCTCCAACCTGATAAAATCCCCGTATCCGAATTCCTTGTGAAAGTCTGGAATGGATTCTGGGAGGATGTGACTGTGGATATCTACCTTGAAGTAATCCGTCACTTAATCACCAGCCCATCTGTGGGATTCTGTTCTATACAATTCCAATATCTCATCACGTGCTCTCTCGTAATCAAAATCTTCGAGTGTATCGATACCTTCACTCCTCCGATA
>JALWRB010000453.1 GCA_027077875.1 Candidatus Heimdallarchaeota archaeon | reverse complement strand
TCAATCAAGATCACTGACAACGCGATCATCCCTCTGAAGGAGAACGTCGCGAACAAGTTCTATAACCCCGCTGCTACGGTGATCCGGTTCTTCAAGACTCTCGGCTCCAAGAGTGACTGATCCCCTCTAAATCGTTTTGTGTTTTTTCTTTATTTTTATGTGTTCCAAATCTTCGATTCTCAAGCCGAGCTTTTCAAAAATTGAGATCTCTGGCTCGACGAGGTATATTCTCTCACTCCCTGGTTTAATAATCCGGAAGTTTCTAGCTCGTGTAGAGCTAACATGCTGAACCGAGTGATCAGAGAAGAAGTAGACAATATTGATATCTGGATATAGATCCTCGAAAGTCCTCTGCAGTGCAATCTCTGCATTCAAGTCAGAGGTATTTCTAATACCCCTGATCACTGTACTGTCGTATCCCAGATCCTTGAGGAAATCTGTAAAGAATCCCTCAAAACTCTCAATTTGGTGGTATGGAAGACATCTTTTGAGATCGTGGAGTCTCCTGTTCACCTCTTCCTGACCCTCCTTCCTAGGATTGATCCCAACTGCAATGATAACTTTGTCAAAGAGCATCTCTGACTTCTTAAGCACACTGTAGTGTCCTTTGTGGAATGGGTCAAAAGATCCGACATATACTCCAATTTTTGGTCTGAGGCTCCGGATATACTCCATGAGCTGGCTTGCTGTAGAAGAGAAGTCTGGATTCTCGGTACTCCATCGTTCTAACCATCGTAACCGCCTCTCTTTGTACGCCTTGAAATCGAGGTACTGGTATTCCTTAAAAATAAGTTTCTCGTAGTCCACAAGCCTTCTGAAATTCATGGGTCGCATGAGGATACTCCTGTCGTACTCGTGGAAGAAGATGGCTAACTCATTGACCTCATACTCATCTGTCTTCAGCCCAATAATTGTCTCAATGATCTCGTTGTAGTAGGGTGCTTCTTCGTTTGTGCACAGGGCTTCAAATACTGCAGCACTCATCTCGTATCCAATTCTATCCCGCGGATCAAACACGACGTTGTGGAAGATAGAGGTCATAACAAGGGCTTGGTAGACCTTCTCACCGAGGTGACCTTTGTCTCTCTCGATCTTCTCCAGAAGGTAAAGAAGATGGTTAGTGTAGGAGTGCCAGTACCGGTGATTCTCCATCCATGCTTCATAGATCATCCGAATATGGAGCTCCGAGACGATCCCATAGACCTTGAATGTCCTCCTGTAGGCGTCGAGGGGGTTGTCCATTGAGTAGCAATAGTGGGGATAGAAGATAAACCCTATGGACACCTAATCAGGCAATTGCCAAGTTGGCGGAAAACCAACGAAGCGAATCCGCACACCTTATCAATTGCGAAGGACTGTTGAAATTATGAAGAAATTTGTTCTTATTGGAGCTATCCTAGAACTTGTCCTCCCATTTGCAGTCATAAGTTGGGAGCTTGTGGGAAATGTCGTTTTCAAGGGTAGTTATGGTCTACTGTACTACAGCTATGAGGACATCCTCGGAAGCAAGAGTGGAACCGTTGCATCCGACTGGTTCACCTCGGACGGTGTGTACAATATATATTTCGGTGATCTCTGGACACTTGGGGTACTGGTATTAATCCTTGTCATTGCTAGTTTTGGTCTCGCGGTCGTAGAGGGAAAAGACAAGCGGGTCTCTGAATTTCTCCTACTCGCATCTGCCCTTCTTCTCATTCTTCTTAGGTTCTTGGTTCTTGGCGATCAGGATCTCTCATTCTACCAGTCATCTGAATCCATTCTCTCAAACAAGTATTCCGAGATCCCCCTCGCGGGCATTGCAGGCGGTATCTTTGCAATTATCAGTCTTGTTATGACCAAGTCAAAGTAGGGGTATTGCCCACCGGTCTTTGTAAATTGGGCCATTTGGTGTGAGCAACGATTCAACAAGGACAATCTCCTCCACTGTTACTTCGATTTTCTCAAATCGCTCATTAAGCCATCTCTCTGCTATCTGTCTTGGACTCGTCCCCTTCTTAATCCTAGCAACTGTCAGGTGTGGGAGAAATTTCCTCTCTGAGCTATATCCCTTCTCAACCAGTTGATTGATAAGTTGGGTGTGAATGCTTTCCGCATGGTTCCGTCCCTCGATCACATCGATGTACAGCACCCTTGCACGATTCAGATTGGGAATCACTCCTGTATTCCCAAGTGACATATTGAATTTCTGGTATGTTAGTTCTAAGTGCCTGAGCTCCTCTATCTGCTCTGATGAGATGTTTCCAAAGAAATGGAGTGTGAAGTGGTAGAGGTCTGGATCAACCCTCTTGATCTTCCCATCTTGTTCGTAGTCCTCAAGTCTGTTGAAATAGTCCTCGATAACTGGTAGACGAATAGCCAAGAAACATCGATGTGGCACAGAAGCCCATTGATATAGATTTATATTAATTCTTCTAATGGACTTCAAGCCCTGCCGGGACGTCACGGTCTGCACTGAGAAGACTCACTCCGTTCTCGTCCTCCACAGCGAGAACCATTCCCTCACTTTTTATCCCCCGGAGCTTCTTTGGCTTGAGATTGTGGACAATCACGACCTTCCTCCCGACCAAATCTTCCTTCTTGTACTGCCCCTTAATTCCTGCACAGAGAGTTCGGTCATTTCTCTCCCCATCATTTACTGTTAGGACTAGTAGGCTGTCTGCGTTGGGGTGATCCTCGACGTCCAAGATCTCTGCTGTTCTCAGCTGAATCTGTGCAAAGTCCTCATACTTGACATATTTCTTGTCCTCTTTTTTCTTCTCTTTCTTCCCTTCTTTCATTTTCTTTTTCTTCTCCTTTGCTTTCTCCTTCTTCTGCTTTTTCTTCTTCTCCTCTGCTCCACCGTATTCCTTGATGAGTTTCTCGATGTCTTTGTCCTGTATCTTGGTGAAGAGAGGACCACTCGTGGTGACGGTATTCCCTACGAGGATATCCTTGCTAATTAGGGTATCCCATCTTTCGTCATTCACGGATGTATCAATTCCTAGGATTCCAAATATTTTCTCAGAGGTGAATGGAATGATGGGGACATAAAGAATAGCGAGGATCCTTAAGAGGTGAGCAATGGTTGAGACGATTGTTCCTGTTCTCTCCCGATCCTCCTTTATAGTCTCCCACGGTTTGCTCTCTTGGAAGTACTTGTTGGCCACCTGTAGGATCTTCCTCAAGGCCCTTACTGGTTTCTGGAACTCGATTGCGTCAAACTCTCTTCTGTACTCCGCTATGAGCTCGTCGACCTGCGTCCAGAGCTCACGCTCTGCATCAGTTTCCTCTTTGATCTCAGGAACCTTACTGTCAAAGTGCTTCTCCGAGAATGTGACAACCCGATTGACCAGGTTTCCTAATAGGTTGTTGAGATCGTTGTTCACTGCGTTCTGGAATGACTTCCACTGGAAGTCTGTATCCTGTCTTTCAGGGGCAATAAGTAGCAGGTAGTACCTCCAGTAATCCGCAGGGTACAACTCCAGTGCTTTGTCCGTGAAAACTCCTCTATTCTGACTGGTAGAAAATTTACCCTTCTCGTACGTCAACCACTGGAAGCTCTTAACATTCTTGGCGAGGATGTACCCATCGTCCGCTCCGATGAGAGAGCACGGCCAAGTGACGGTATGGAATGGTACATTATCAATACCAATGAACTGTGTGAGTGTCGTCTCTTGATCCTTCCAGTAGTCCAACCACAGATCTGGCTTACCAAGTGAGTTGGCCCACTGTTTTGTGATGGATATGTACCCGATGGGTGCGTCGAACCAGACATAGAAGACGAGATCGTCGTATCCCTCCAAGGGGACTGGTATTCCCCACTTCAGATTACGAGTAATCGCTCTCGGTCTCAGTCCCTCGTTTAACCACTTACGGGCAGTGGAAAGAGTCGTTGCAGGCCAGCCCGTCTGTGCGTTGATCCACTCCTCGACCTTGGGCTGTATCTTAGGAAGGTCGATGTACAAATGTCTTGTCTCCCTGATCTCGAGATCTGTGCTGCCCGAAATCACCGATTTGGGCTCAATGAGCTCTGTCGGGTCAAGGAGCTTGGAACAGCCCTCACACTGGTCTCCCCTAGCTCTCTCATACCCGCAGTGAGGGCAGGTTCCGATGACATACCTGTCAGGGAGGTATCGCTCATCCGTCACACTATAGAGCTGTTCGTCCCTCTTCTCGAAAATGTACCCATTCTTATGTAGGTGGAGGAAGATGGACTGTGTTATTTCCTCATTTTCTGGGGTAGACGTCTGACCGAAGTAGTCGAAGGACAGGCCGAAGTCCTTGTAGATCTTCTTCTGGACTTTGTACATCTTCTCAACATATTCCTCTACGGGTAGACCCGCCTCGATGGCAGATATCTCTGCCGGTGTTCCATGGTCGTCAGTTCCACAGACCGCTACGACGTCATGACCCAGAAACCTGAGGTATCGGGCGTAGACGTCAGCGGGCAGGAGGGAACCTATTAAATTTCCTAAGTGCTTTACTCCGTTGACGTAGGGGAGTGCACTGGTGATCAGATGTTTAGCCATTGAAATCAGCTCCTTGAGTACCTGTGTGTGTAAGGATGGTTGGTTGATAATGTTGTCTGTACCTGTCGAATCCAAATCTAGAATTGTGCTCGAGAACCGAGCATTTCAGAACACCTCATGGTTACTCCAAAGCTAAATATATTGCTGAGGTATAAAAAAATATCGTAAATTTTTCTCTGTTCAAACGATCTGTTTCCAACAAATTACTGAATAATATACTTCACTTCCTCTCGGCAAGTTCTAGTGCTTTCCTCAGGACATTTGGATCGACATTACTTAGCTGCTCTGCGGATAGCTTCTTCACCTGTTCTGGTGTTAAGGCCTGCAACTGTTCTGAAGTCAAACCTTTCAGTTGCTCTGGTGCTAACCCTTTCAGTTGCTCTGGTGTTAACCCTTTCAATTGCTCTGGTGTTAACCCTTTTAGCTGCTCTGGAGTCAGGCTTTTTAGTTGCTCCAATGTCAGACCTCTGATTTGCCGAGCAGTTAACGCACTAAGCTGCTCTGGCTTGAATAACTTGAGAACCTCCGCTCCCTCTTCATGGATGGCTCTATCGATGAACTCTTCCTCTGATCCAAACTTATTCTCTATGATCTTCTTGACACTTGCCTCAATTTCAGCCATATTTTCCTTATCTCCTAATAATAGTACCCAGCAGGTGATAAATACTTTTCCCAATTGAGAAATAGACTGCGAATCCAAAGTTTTTGAAAAGAATGTTTCACTCCATGAGTTAAGAAGAACTTGAAGTGCGTAAAATGCGGGGTTCTCCTCTTCCAACACCTCTAGTATAAAATCCATATTTGTCGGATAGAGAGCACGAACCATACAGGTAGGTCCGTCTAGCAGATCAATATATTCTTGGTTGATACCAATTGAAATTACCAGAACTTTGATTCGTGGTAATGTACTATGTGCATTCATCCGGTATGAGCTGTAACGCGCTCTGTAACAGTAGTGAGGTACTTGAACTAAGGTGTATACTTTCGGAGTTGTCTCGAGCTCTATAGGTAGGATGTTCTGGTTCACATCCATAAGCCCAGAATCAACCTCAATTTCAGGTTGTCTTGGCCATCTGTTGAGGATCGCGTTGATCTCATCGGCGTTCTTTATACTCCATGTATCACCGAGCTTGAAGGATCTTTGAACTGCCTCTTCTGTTTTTGGAAACTTTGTGAAGAGATGCTGGAAGAAGTTCTCGGTGCTGAACAATTTGATTAGATCCACAATCTTCGAGGAGGACTGAGGTTCATAAATTACTTGGTGACAATGGAGATGAACCTTGAGTATCCATGATCTGAAGATGGCGAGATGGATGCTGCAACAATGTTATAGCCATTGTTATTTTTGCCCTGCGGCTTTAGGAAAATAGGAAGCATTAAATTTCAGGTCGGTAAATATCATCAATGAATTGGAGACTTTCGACCGCGGTTTTCATCACAATCACTCTGATCCTCACGTCGGGCAACTTTGTGTCCGCGAGGACACAGCTTGACAGCTTGGAGAACTTCCTCGAACTCAACCATTCAGGTGAGGATGGTTTTCGAGACTCCCCTGGACAACCTATCAGTGTGAGTTCAACCGCTGACGCCCTCGAAATCTCCAACATCCTTGGAATAGACGTGAACAATACTATCGATATTTTATATTTTTATCAAAAGTCACAGAACCCAGATGGTGGCTTCGGTGAAAATCCAGATGCTCCATCCAATCTTAACACTACCATGGAGGCGGTTCGGGGGTTGAAATATCTACCCGTCAACTCCTCACAACTGCATAACTGGAAGATCTTCGACTATGTCAACGAGACTGCATCTGAGCTTCTGTACGAGAATGTAAGTAAGACCTCGGGTTACGTACAGGGATTAAAGTCTCTTGATGCCAAGCTGATGGATATCTGGATAAGGTATATAACAAGTTCATATTCACTGGGATTCTTCCCTAATCTTGAGAGCGATGCTATGATACAAGCTCTGCTTGATTTGCAACTAAGCAATGGGAGTTACTCTAATTTTAGGGTTGCAGCGAACGCTGTTGTACTTCTCGATCTTCTCGGACAGAGCCCCAACGATCCGGATCTTGCAACTAAGTTTCTGTTGGCTCATATCACCTCAAAGGGGTCCTTCTCTTTTACAGGTCAAGGTGACAATTCACTAGAGGCGACATATCTCGGAATCAGGGCATTGAATGCACTTGACAGTATTTGGAAACTGGATGAGAAGGACGATGTAACAAAATTTGTACTGTCACTTCAGAAGAGCAACAGCGGTTTTGGGAGGACTACAAGTTCCTCTCCTACTGTTCACGACTCTTGGCTCGCTGTTCTCACCTTGTCCTATCTCAATGAGCTCGACGAGCTAGAGGCCCCAGATGTCCTACAGACCGTGGGCTTTGTTGACTATCCGTGGATCGCTGGTCTGATCCCACTTATTCTATTCATCAGGAGGCGGAAATCATGAACTCGGCCATACAAATACATAACCTGTCCAAATTCATTAAGGGCAAAGCCATTGTCACTCGTATGTCGTTGGATATCCCTCAGGGTTCCTTGTTTGGACTCCTTGGGCCAAACGGTGCGGGGAAAAGCACAACGATAAAGCTCCTGACTGGCAGACTTAGACCTAGTAGTGGCTCAATTCGGATCAATGGGCTTGATCCATGGAAAGACAGGGTGAAGATCTTCAAGAATATGGGATATCTCCCCCAGAACCCATCCCTGCCCCCAGATATGACGGTGTATAGTTTCATCCACTACATGGCACGTCTTAGGGGTATGGGGAGGAAGGAGTCCCAGTTGGAAGCTCGTGAGAAACTGGCACTCGTGGGGCTGGAAAAGTTCGAACAGAGTATTATTGGGAAATTATCTGGTGGTGAGAAGCAACGTTTAGGCTTCGCGAACTGCCTTCTAGGTGACCCTGATGTCCTCATACTAGACGAGCCCACTAGCTCTCTGGATCCAGAAGGGCGGGTCTATGTCATGGACCTCATAGGCTCGCTAGCCCAGAATAAGAACCAGACTGTCGTGGTCTCATCGCACATTTTGCCCGAGATCCAGCGGATGACGAACCACATCGCTATAATGTCAGAGGGCAAGGTTTTGGTCTCAGGTAGTATGAGGGAGCTTACAGCAGGGGTGTTTGACAATGTGTATGAGATAGAGTCCGATCGTCCTACCGACCTGATGCAAGACCTGATGGAAAAAGGCTTTATCTGCAAGCTTGACCAGCATACGGTACTTATAGATGTGGACAAGAGGTATAATGAGCTCTGGGCTCTGCTTCCTCAGCTCTGTGTGGAGAAGGGGTATCAACTCCGCTCGTTTAAACCCTTGCGTGACCCACTGGAGAATGTCTTCCTCAAATTCGTTTCATACCAGAATAAATTCGACGACATGGGGGTTGTTGGAGGTGAGTAAAATGGAGCGGCTTAGATCAATTACTTGGGAAAAACTTAGCTATGGAAGAGCAATCCCAATAGTCGCATGGAACCTACTGAGACACCTTGTGAGGGAGAGAAGATTCCTTCTCTCCGCGGTATACTTCGTACTTCTCCCGATATACCTCATCTCCAATAGCGTCCTTACCGCAGTGCAGACCGGGTCAGGAATTGCCCTCTTCTACGCACACCGGAACATTTCATTCTACATCAGGACATTCTACTTATCATTCTTTCTCGGACAGATCCTCGTCGTCGTCCTCTCTGCTGACCAGTTGGCTGGTGAAATCGAGCAGGACACCTACGCATTACTGCGCTCGAAGCCAGTACACGATTCTGAGATCGTCATCGGGAAGTTTCTCGGGCTTGTGGGTGTAGTCTCGCTCCTTGATTTACCCGGATACCTCTTCATCTACTTCTACAGTCTGGTAAGGTACGAGGCAGAAGCCTCTGCATATATCGGTACGGTCGATGAGATCATCGGAGGGTTCCTCTTGCTCTTGCTTCTTCACTCCATAATTATCGCATTTACCTTGCTTTTCTCCTCCCTCTTCTCGAAGAACCTTTACTCAATCCTGTCATCCCTGATCTTCATCTTCATCCTGTCCATCGTGACCGATCTCATACAGGGGACGAACACTGACATCGTGGACAACTACCTCTCTATTGACTGGCTGGCTCAGGCAATCCTCCCCTCGGTTCTCTACCATGTGGACCCACTGGAGAGTGCACCTAATGTTCCGTTAATTATTCTGGGGATACTCGGTGCCATTACTGGCTTCCTTGGTCTCACAACACTCGTGATGAGGAACAAGGAAATTTTCTGATTTTCCGAGTGGTTGAGATTAGCTTTATTAACCATGGATAGAATTTGGTCTCAGGATCAGAACAGGTCTCGATCTTCGGACATGATCCGATCCACCTCCTGGAGCCCTCGGGCGATGACAAACATGCTTACGCATGCTGTAGAAACCATGGATGTGCTGAAACCGATAGGAGGTAAGGTCAGCCATCAAACTTCTATGATTCTCGATCTGCATCTTGAGGAAAAAGATCAACGTAGCGGTGAGATCTCATTTAATCTAATAGGGTGTGATAATTCCTGTACTCCCAGACCACATGCTCACGAAATCTATAAAAAGGCAAGAGGTATACTTCCAGTATGGCCCTACTGGATTTCCTTATCTTCGCCATACCCGTTATCCTGCTAGTTGTGACATTCTACTTAGTGCAATCTGGTAAAAAGTGGTATTGCCCTCACTGTCTAGCTCCCAACCCAAATAAAGCCGAGGTGTGCCAAGCTTGTGGTGTCGGTGAGAAAAGTGAATCTGAAGGTAAATGGAGACTGGACCAAAGAAGTTGGCAATACAATTCTTTCTTCGCAACCTACTTCTCTCGGGTCGGAGTGGATGAAATTATGGGGGTGGTGTCTAAGAGATCAACAGATGACGAGATTAGCCAAGCGATAGGACAACACCTCCGGAATGTCCCCGAAGATGTGAAGGAGAAGAACGAGAAACTAATCAAGGGCTTCACTGGCTATGTGGAGAAGGGATCATACTCTTACCTCCGCAGTTTCTTTAGGGAAGAGGGGATGTAAGTCCTTCTTGATTTCTGCAGGGATCTATCTTGAACCGCAGGTACTATTCCAAGCAAGGTAATCTACTTGATCTCCTCCCTGACTATCGGTTCAGGCACTTCAGGTTCAGCACCTCCCGAGGTTACTTCTTCAAGGTACCCGAGAAGATCAGGTCTGCGGATCAGCTGAGGTCGTGGATCATCTCTAAAGGTGGGCGTGATATCTACTACTCGGTCGCCATATTCCGGCACCCCGAGAGGGTCGGAACCAAGGGGGTGGACGACGCGGGATTCATGGGGATGGATCTCGCCTTTGACATCGACTCGAAAAATCTTGGTGCAGCGCTCGAATCCACCCGTGAGATACTCTCCGTGGGTGCAGACAGATCATGGGTGCTGAAGTACGTGGCATTCTCAGGGTCAAAGGGGTTCCACGTCATCTACCACGATCCGTTCGAGTACCGGACTCTAGACATCGAGAAGGAAGCGAGGAACTACAGAGCTGATCTTGTCGACGATATGTACGGAATTGACTTCGACACCAAGATCACCTTGGACACCCGCCGGATAATCAGGCTCCCCTATTCTATACATCCCAAGACCGGACTTGTCTGCACTCCTCTGGACTATGAGACTGTCATGAACAAGAGCATTGAAGACATCAAAAGCACGATCAAGCATGTCAGGACTCTGAAAATTCCTAGAAAACGTCCCGGCCTGCGAAGGAAGCGATCGAAGAAGCTCAGGTTACGAGAACCAGCGTATTTCTACTCAACGTACCTGAGCAACCGTGTGATCCCAACTGACCTATTCGTCACCATTATCGAGTATAGGAGGTTCGGTCCTAGGGAGAAGGTACTACTGGAGGAGGTGTCGAGGAACTACAGGCTCGGTAGATTCTACGTCTTCCGGACAGAGCGGGTTTACTGTCTGAACTTCAAACCGGTTCAGGCAGACCGTCTGGACAAGATCCTCTGCTTCGCTCGCTCGGAGAACCTCCACAGGTTCAAGGAGAGGCGGGTAGTCGATGCTGAGATCGGTCCTCGCGAGGACACGGAGAAGAGGGTCGTGCTCAAGATGAAGAAGATTGGTGAGTTTGGGATGGATGCCCAGACCAGACTGTCCAAGGGTCACTACTCGCTCTTCTTTGACCCATACATTCCCGGCCACTACGTCGGGAATGACCAAGTCGAGATGCGCTACAAGATCATTGAGCTGAAATGAGAGTCCGCACTGGGTCGAAAGCCCACACCCTGTATTTTTATTCCCACATGTAAATCACCGGTATGAACAAGTGGTTAGTTGTCGGACTCACCGATATCTTCGTGCTTCTCGTTGCAATTGCTGCAATCGGGCCGGAGGGTGGGGAGCTCATCGGAGCCTCAGTTCTCGTCCTCGTATCCATGACGCTGATCCTCGTCTACGGTGTGCCGTTCCTAAGAGTGGAAGTATCCCGTGAGATTTCCAGCTCCATTGCCCTCTTCGTTCCCTATGCGGCTCTTCTCCTCACTGGTGCAAGTGGACTGACCGAGCTTCCAGTCTTTCTCCTGTGGTACCTCTTCCCCACGGTGCTCTTCCTCGCCGCGGGGCGCGCCAAGGACAGCTACCTGAGCTTCCTTCTTACCATGGTTGCAGCCGGCTTCCTCTGGATAGGATTCGATCACCGGTACACAAGGGATCTCTTTATGAACTACAAGGACAGCTACGTCTACAACTCGTTGTGGATGGCTGCTGTTGGACTTTCCTCCTACTCCGCGGGTATCCTCACAGATCACGGATTCGACAAGGGTATAGCCCCTACTAAGAAGGGGTCAGTCGTGGCCAATGTCGTCACTCCCCTTGCGTCCTTGGTGGTCATACCCTTCGGTCTGGTCACCGGCTTTCTGGTCTGGAACCCCGATATCACGGTCTCAAACGTTGTCATCGGCTTCATTGGAATCTATCTTACCATCTCCATTCAGGAAGAGATGA
>JALWRB010000452.1 GCA_027077875.1 Candidatus Heimdallarchaeota archaeon | reverse complement strand
AGAAGAGCAGGAGGATGGAGATGAAGACAAATGGTGTAAAGAAAGCCCAGTCGTTGAAGTAGATGTACTCCGTAAACGGTCTAAGATCGCTGAACGAGATCTTCATGAAGCCGACCGAGGAGGTGATAAGCCATGCAGAGACCATGCCACCGACATAACCAATTCCTGTACCTAGGAGAAGCAGGAGTATTCCGTCATTCCTCAGCTCGGCAAAGATCTGCCTGCTGTCTGCCCCTTGAACCTTCTTGATCGCTATCTCTCGGCGCATCTCCTCAAGACTGAGATCCATCCCGTAGTTCAGCAGGTAGATGGAGAGGAAGACCACTGGTACTGAGATGATCAGATAGAGGATGGTGATGAAGATGGAGATGATCTGGAAGGCGATAAGTTTTCCTTCTATCAGATTTGTCCCCTCGATATCGAACCGATCGTCGTTGGAAATCTCGTTGATAAATTTCTGAATCTCCTGATTGAACCTACTCGGGTCAGAAACTGTGAACTTCGTCTCATCGATCTTCACCGCGATCTCATAGTTTCCGTTCCTCTGTAATCCCTCGGCTATATCCTTCATCGTTGGCTCATTCAGTGCCTCCATCGAGATGTAGATCTTAGGGAAGTTGTCGAAGTTGAGGTTGATGAGGTCAAACTCGTCGTCGTATGGGTAGATCGCGCTCACGGTCACGTTGGTGATGTATCCCTCGTTGTTAATTACAGTCCCTCCAATAATTGACTGTGTGATGTTCAGCACTGGGAGAACCACCCCTACATTGATACCTAGCCTCGATGCGAGGAACGATGGCAGAATGACGCTGTTATTCTCCACCGTGGGTGTGCCCTCAAACTCACCTTCGAGGAACTTTTTCCCCATGTACGAGCTCATGAAGTCCTTGTCCAAGAACTCTGGAAACACTCTTGCATCCTTTGATGTGACATCTAGAGTCTCGTTGATACTTGCGAGCAGTATATTGGCCTGCGTGTTAGACCTTCTCCCTGCTTTGATCGTAGAGTCAAGCACCCTCGGGTCCTTATCGATCCTCTCCCTCACAATGCTCAGGTTCTGGTATGACTCCTGGTTTTCTCCCAAGATGTTGAAGCTGACCTCACTGGATATGTTGCCGATCAGTGTACGGTAGTTGTCCTGTTTAAGCTGATCGTTGTAGAGAATAATCCCCGAGATGATCACTGTCGTCAGCATTATCCCTGAGAGCATGGCAAAAGACCTCCTCTTGTTCCTGAAAACCGACACGAATGTGTTGGGTGCAGTCTCTATGGGGAACTCGATGATCCCTCTAACTACAGACCTGAAGAAAGAGAAGACCCTCCCCACGAGTCCTTTGAAGAAGGAGATGATTCTCATACAACGATCTCCTCCTCTATCAACCTGCCCCTCTGCAGGATGAACACCTGATGTGCTGCATGTGCCAGCTTGACGTCGTGGGAGACCATGAGCACCGTCTTCCCTTCCTGCGCCAGCTCCTCGAAGAGCTTGATGATCCCGATACCCGTAGCGGTGTCAAGATTACCCGTCGGTTCATCAGCTAGAATGAGTTCAGGGTCGTTCGAGAGGGCTCGTGCAATGGCCACACGTTGCTGTTGTCCACCAGACAGATCATCCGGGTAGTGATCCACCCGATCCGCTAGCCCCACCCGTTCGAGCAGTTCTCCCGCCCTTCTCTCTGCGTCCTCACCGATGATACCCTGTAGGTTCATCGGCACGATGACATTCTCCAGCGCGGTCAGGTTCTCTATCAGACCAAAGGACTGGAAAACCCAACCTATGTGCTTTCCACGGAGTTCAGAGAGCATGTTGTCACTCAGGGACGATAGCTCAGATCCTAGGACCTTCACCTGTCCTGATGTCTGGGGGATGAGTCCACCCACGATATTGAGAAGGGTGGACTTTCCAGAACCTGAGGGGCCCATGAGTGCGAAGAAGTCACCCTTCTTCATGGAGAGATCAATGCCCTGCAGAACGTCGACCTGATTGACCTTCCCGAGATTGAAAGATTTGTGCAGATCCGTAACTTCTAGTACTGTTTCCATAATATCTAATCGGATATGGTCATCCGTCTATATAATGTTACCCTTATGGAGATAACATAATTGTAAATCATTTCATATCTTCATAATAACGTAATATTATCCAATTTACGCAATTCACTTTTTTTTATAGATCCATAAATCATTGAGTTTATCTGATTGTATATCCTCCTATGTCTATGGATCGAGAAGAGCTGCACAGAAAGTATTACACTGATATTCAGATACTCGACGATGTTGACGAGATGGAGTTGGGAAAGGCATTGGCGAAGTACAATGAATTAATCCTTGACCTCTACTGGAAGTCCAAGGATCTTAAAGCAGTGGTCGACGTGGGGAAGAGGGCATTTAGACTTGCGGAAAGGAAGGGAGAACCGAGCCACCCCCGTCTCTCTCCAATTGGGTACAACATTGCCTCTTTCACTGCACCGTGGTGGAGCGACAGTATTCCTGTCACTCCTCAGCAGGCAAGATTTGGTCTTGATATAGCTAGACTTACCTTAGAACTTAGGTTGCATGGGGGATTTGATCCAATTAAAATATCGGGAATACGCTGGCTCATAGGTGTTCACCAATTGTATACCATGGGGGACAGGGAGGCTGCCCTCAAAGAGTTCAAGGATTCCAAGCGAATAGCAATGGACTCTGAGGACGAGACCAAAGGTTTCATGGATGCCTGCACGGAGGAAGGAATTGGGAGGACAGAGTACCTTCTTGGCAACAAGGAGGTCGGATACAAACACTTGAGATGGGCAGAGGAGAAATACAGTCTGATTGATGACAACTACAGTATCGCAGAGCTGAAGTACTTTCTAGACAACTCTACCTGAAGCTGACTGTCTTGTAGTTCAGACCGAGCTCATCCGCGTGTCTCAGGACCCTGCTGAACTCCTCCTGCGTTAG